>JAILBD010000090.1 GCA_024681275.1 Erysipelotrichaceae bacterium | reverse complement strand
GCTCTGGCTCTGATGGTCGGCCGGGCCATGCTTCGTTTCACGATCATGCGGGCTTCCGGTCTGATCGAGGCCGGTGTTCGCCATGAGATGTTCTTAAAGGCAGAGAGGCTTTCTCAGCGCTACTATCACGAGAACAAGATCGGTACGATCATGTCGTGGTTCTCTTCGGATGTGGAAGCAGTCGAGGAGTTCGTAGGCTGGGGCACGATCATGGGCGTTGATGCGATCTTCCTGTCGGTGATCGCTCTTTACAAGATGCTGCGGCTGGATCCGATCTTATCGGTCATTGCGGTCCTGCCGATGCTGACACTGGTCATCTGGGGCAACAAGGTCGAAAAGATCATGTCCGACAAATGGGAAGAGAGACAGAAGCAGTTCGATAAGCTCTACGATTTCACGCAGGAGACTTTCACCGGTATCCGCGTCATCAAGGCTTTTGTCAAGGAAGCGCAGGAGCTGCTGGCTTTTTCCAAGGTCGCAAAAGAGAACGCGGAAAAGAACCTGGATTTCGTCAGGACTTCGATCACATTCGACATCTATATCGAGGTGATCATCGGTATCACGATGACTGTTCTGATGGGCTGCGGTTCCTATTTCGTCTATCGCAGCGCGATCGGCATGCCGGTCACTCTTTTCGGTCATCTGATCTCTTTGTCGGCCGGTAAGCTGACGACGTTCATCGGTTATGTCGACACACTGATCTGGCCAATGATCGCAATGGGTCAGATCCTGCAGATGCATTCCCGTTTCAAGACTTCTTCCGACAGGATCTATGCCTTCCTGGATCAGGAAGAGGAGATCCACAACTCCGAGAATGCGGTCGTTTTGAACGACTGCAAAGGCAAGATCACTTTCAACGACTTTTCGTTCGCTTACCCGGACGGGGACAGGAATTATCTGAAGAACGTCACTTTTGAGATACAGCCGGGAGAGATGATCGGTGTGGTCGGCAAGATCGGTTCGGGAAAGACGACCCTGGTCAACTCTTTATTGAGACTTTACAACATAGAAAAGGGCAAGATCTTCATCGATGATGTGGATCTGATGGATATCGATATCACAAGCCTCAGGGATGCGATCGCTTATGTCCCTCAGGATAATTTCCTTTTCTCTGATAACATCAGGAACAATATCTCGTTTGCCAATAACAAGGCCGATATGGCGGATATCCGCGATGCGGCAAAGTTTGCGGATGTCGATGACAATATAACGGGTTTCTCGGAAGGATATGAGACGGTCACGGGCGAAAGAGGTGTGACGCTTTCGGGTGGCCAGAAACAGCGTATCTCGATCGCCAGGGCTTACATGAAGAATGCGCCGATCATGATCATGGATGATTCGGTCTCAGCCGTCGACATGAAGACAGAGGAGACGATCCTGAACAACATCAATGAAAAACGCAAGGGCATGACGACGATCATCATCGCTTCCCGCGTCTCTACTGTCGCGCACATGGACAAGATCCTGGTCCTGAAAGACGGCATGGTCGAGGCCTTTGATACCCCAGCAAACCTTTTGAATACTTCTCCGACTTATTCGAAGATGGTCTATTTACAGAAACTGGAGAGTGAACTCTAGGATGAATGATGAACTGGAAAAGCTAAAAGGCGACGTCAAGCTGCCCTTAAGCGTGATCATCAGAAGAACGCTTAAGTATATCAGCAGTGAAAAGGGCGGTTTTATCCTCTCGCTGTTTTTGCTTGCGCTGAACGTCCTTCTGGATTCGATCTCTCCGCTGTTCACCAGGGCGATCACGGATGAACTGGTCAAGGATGATATCAATATCAGACTGATCATGAACATCGTGATCCTGTCTTTCCTGATCACCTGCATCAATCAGTTCTTTCTCTATCTCAATGCCAGGACGCTGCAGAACAGCGGCCAGCGGATCATCTACCGTCTGCGCAGAGAGATCTTCGAACATATCGAGAACATGTCGCTGAATCAGTTCAATGAGATGCCGGTCGGTTCCCTGGTCACCAGAGTCACTTCCTATACGGCTTCGATGTCGGACTTGTTCACTGGTGTCCTGGTCAGGATACTTCGTGATGTGACGACGCTGGTCGGCGTCTATGTGATCATGTTCTTCATTTCACCGTCTCTGGCGACATCGCTTCTAGGTGTCGTTGCGGTGGTCTTTGTCATCTCTTACATCTTCTCAAAGGTCGTCAGAGGCATATTCCGCAAGGAGAGGGCCTGCATCTCCGATATCAACACTTTCCTGAGTGAGAATCTGGCCGGCATGAAGCTGACCCAGGTCTTCAATCAGGAGAAGACCAAGGAGGAGCAGTTCCTGGTCAAGAATGAAGCTTTGAGGAAGCAGCGTTTCAATGTCATCAAGGCGTTTGGCGTCTATCGTCCGCTGATCTCCTTCATCTACAACTGTTCGATCGCTCTGTGTTTCGCCCAGGGTATCCGTTTCGGATTATCTGCCGGCGAGATCGTGGCGTTCTATCTCTACCTGTCCAAATTCTTCAATCCGATCCAGAACCTGGCTGACCAGCTCAACGCCCTGCAGAAAGCGCTGACGGCGTCAGAGAGGATCTTCAATCTGCTGGATGTCAAGCCGGATGTGCTGGATAAGCCGGATGCACTGGAGATCGATCATTTCGAAGGAAAGATCGAATTCAGGAACGTTTGGTTCGCCTATAAAGATGAGAACTGGATCCTGAAGGATGTCTCGTTCGTGATCGATCCGAAGCAGACCTGCGCCTTCGTCGG
>JAILBD010000116.1 GCA_024681275.1 Erysipelotrichaceae bacterium | reverse complement strand
TGCTTCAGCTCTCCGTCCTCGTATTTCAGAAGCGACACGGTCCCCATGTGATAATTGGCCGTATAGATCCGATCTCCTCTGGATGTGATGTAACAGGAACCCTTATCCTCAAAGGCACACTTCGACCTGATCGTTCCGTCTTTTGCGATCACAGCGGCTCCGCCTCTTCCATCGACATCGCAGAGACAGGCAAGATCCCCATCCACCGTGCAGAGGTACTTCGGATTTCCGATCTTCACGAACAGTTGCGCATCGGAAAAGACACCGTCCTCAAAATCAAAACGGTAGATCCCCTCCGCCTTTTTATCGGTATAGGTACCGCAATAGTAAGTCACAGCCATCTATTTGACCGCGACCGCCTCGATCTCGACCAGAGCGCCTCTTGGCAAGGCGCCGACTTCAAAACAGATCCTCGCCGGTGCCTCTGACTCAAAGAAAGTTCCGTAGACTTCATTCATCGCCGCAAAATCCGACATGTGCTGAAGTAAGACCGTCGTCTTGACGACATCGCTCATCTTCAGACCGGCTTCCTCCAGTATGTAAGAGATGTTGAGAAGCGACTGCTCCGTCTGCTTTCTGATGTCTACCGCCATCTCACCGGTCCTTCCGTCTATCGGCAGCTGACCGGAAATGAAGACCAGGCCATCCGTCTCGATCGCCTGTGAATAAGGACCGATCGCAGCCGGGACCTTAGTGCTTGCCAAAACCTTTTTCATTCTCTTTCCCTCTCTTTACTCTATGATACGGACCGATTCGATGACCGGCCTCTCTTCTTCCGCGATGGAACCGTTGTTGTCGATCGGCCTGGCATCGGCAGCGATCTTCTTCACGATATCAAGACCATCTGTGACCTTGCCGAAAGCCGCATACTCGCCATCCAGCCAGTCCGCATTTCCCACCATGATGAAGAACTGCGAAGAAGCGGAATCCGGATCCTTGGCTCTGGCCATGGAGATCACGCCCTCCGTGTGCTTGAGATCGTTCTCGAAGCCGTTGGATGCGAATTCACCTTTGATGTTCTTCACGGTACCGGACCAGTCTATGCCACCCTGTATCATGAAACCGTCGATGATCCTGTGGAAGCTGTTTCCATCGTAGAATCCGTCCTTCACCAGCTTCGTAAAGTTTTCCACCGTGACCGGCGCGACATCGGGATAGAGCTCCAGCAAGACTTCGCCGTAGTCTTTGATCTTCATCGAGACCCTGATCACTTCTCCTGCCGCTGTCTCTTCACTCTGAGGCACTGTCTCATCGGCCTGCGGTACGCTCTCCTGCTTCTTTGCGCAGCCAAACATCGCCATCAACAGGATCAGCGCCATAACGATCTTCACTCTCTTCATTCATCTTCCTCCTCAAACAGATGCCTGTACATGCGCTCAGGCTTTTCTATGAAATTCTTCGTGATCATGTAATGATCCGTTTCTTTGTACGTGGTCCTTCTGATCCCCTTCTCATTCAGCTCCAGTATATCCGCATCCGGATAGGACATCAGGATCGGCGAATGGGTCGAAATGATGAACTGGGAATCGTCTTCGACCAGATCATGGATGCGGATCAGCAGCTGCATCAGCCTTGCCGGAGACAAGGCCGCTTCCGGCTCATCCATCAGATAGAGCCCCTCTCCTGAAAAGCGGTTCTTCACAAGAGCCAGGAAGCTTTCCCCGTGCGATTGGGCATGCAGGGACTTGCCGCCGTAGGAATCGATCAGTCTCCTCGATCCCCAGCCCTTATCGAGTTCATCGATGTTCGACGCCAGATTGTAAAAGGATTCCGCCCTCAGGAAAAAGCCATCGCGGGCATACGCCTTTCTGGTGATCGTCAGATAGGAATGGAGATCGGAATGCGAGTCATTGGTGTTGAAAGAGAAATTCTTCGTACCGCCCTCCGGATTGAAACCCGCGGCGATCGCGACCGCCTCGATCAGGGTCGACTTCCCCATTCCGTTCTCACCGATCAGAAAAGTCACCGGCTTGTCAAAAGACAGGCCGTTCTCCTCCACGAAACGGACCGCAGGAATGCTGCGGTAATACCTGTTTTCAGGGATCTTCTTTTCTATCGAGACTCTGCTGATGTAGAGATCATTCATGGTCGATTTAATGATACCATCAAAAAACATATCCTTTCAGATATGTCTATAAGATGTGATCGTAGATGAAACGGGCGAAACCCTCATCTTTGCATTCATATTCGCTGATGACATCCGCCACCGCCTTGGTGTCTTCCGTCCCGTTCAGCATGCAGACGCCAAGTCCCGCACCGGCGATCATCTCGTTGTCGTTGGTCGTATCGCCAAAGGCCGCGACCTCTTCCATCGGGATCCCGTGCCTGTCGCAATAGACCTTCAAAGCATAGAACTTGTTGGCCTCCGCCGGCATGAACTCCAGAGCCCCCGGGGAAGTCCTGGTCA
>JAILBD010000008.1 GCA_024681275.1 Erysipelotrichaceae bacterium | reverse complement strand
CTTCATCATCCCTTTCATCCAGTCCGTTATAGAAGACGATGAACCTCGGTGAGGAAAAAAGGATCCGTTTCCTGGCATACAGCGATCTGTTTTCGTTCTCGATATGTCCTTCCAAGAGGCGGGAAAAATAGATCAGCATCCTGATGGGAATGTTGGGAGAGTATGTGGACTGGTGTTCATAGATGTTGACCTGGCCGTCGATGATGAAGGAAACGTCGTTTTTCCTTCCCAGGTATATGAAGTTATCGATGGTATTGAATTGGATGTCGTTGGGATCTTTGTGATCACTGCCGCTGATCGCGTTATAGAGAGACAGCGCGAATTCCTTGTTTCTGCCGAAGAGGTAGATGAACAGCGTGTCTTTGTAGTTGCGTTTGACCGCACCTTTTTTCCGCTTGCGTGTTTGTGTGATTTCGTTCATGATCAGGACCTCCATATCATGATTTGCGGAAAATCCGTTTTTTCCTGGAGAGGATGACTGATATGATGAACTTTTCTGATCGATCTTGTCTTTTATGTTCCGATCTTAGCCAATTCAGTTCGTGTTTTGCATGACGGGATGATATGTTTGCTCAATGCAAAAGACCGTCAGAATGGATTGACGGTCTTTCTGCAGAAAGGAACAACATGACATACAAATGAAACGCAAAGAAGACTTTCTTTCTACGATCTTATGATACAGGATGAACTGTACATTTTTTATGCCTGAGTAAATGGCGGATGCCGGGTCAGTGTTATAAGGATACGGAGAATAAGTGTTCCCGTATTTTCGGTCTGTCATACATGATAGAATAATGGATATAGATCGGATGCGATCGGGAGGTTAGGAAGATGAGGACTCTGGTGAAAAACGGCATGATCGTCGATGGTACGGGAAACAGACCTTACAAGGGAGATCTTCTCTTTGAAGATGACAGGATCCTGGAAGTGGCTGAAAAGATCACACAGGATGCTGACAGGGTGATCGATGCGGAAGGATGTCTGGTCTGTCCGGGCCTCATCGATGCCCATTCGCACAACGACTTTTTCTATGACCGCGAGGATGCGGAGAAGTTCTATAGACCGTTCATTGAACAGGGGATCACGACGCAGATCACAGGCAACTGCAGCTTCTCCCCGTTCGGCATGAAGGAAGATACGCCTTATAAGGACAAGATCGGCGGCGGTCTTTTCAATGCGCAGCACCCCGGTTCTTTCCGGCAGTTCAAGGACAGGGCAAAGGGGAACCTCTACGTCAACATGGCACCGTTGGTCGGCAACGGTTCTGTGCGCGCCGGCATGACGGGTTATGATCCGACGCCTTACACGGCTGAACAGATCGAAGAAGAGATGGGATATGTCGATGAGGCGATGCGGGAAGGCGCTTTGGGCGGTTCCTTTGGTTTCATGTATGAGCCGAACCGCTATTCAAAGGATGACGAACTGATCGCTTTCGCCAGGAAGATCGCGGAATACGACGGCATCGTGACGATACATCCGCGTGCCTGTTCGATCGTTTCAGCCGATTATCCTCTGCTGACGAAGAAATCGCATCTGGAGATGGGCCTTGATGAGGCGGTCGATATCATGAAGAGATCAGGCTGCCGTCTTGAATACAGCCACCTGATCTTCACGGGTGCCAGGAGCTGGAAGCTGCTCGACAAGATGCTGAACACTTTCTACAAGGCCAGGAAGGAAGGCTATGATATCGCTTATGACAACTACGTCTTCCATTACGGCGCTTCAGTCATCACGGTCGTCTTCCCGGAATGGTATGCATCGTTATCGGAAGAAGAGAGAGTCAAGCCGATCAACCGTCTGAAACTGTCTCTGACCATCCTGATGTACAGGAAGGTGCTGGGCATCGACTGGGAGGATATGGTCGTCGCCTACATTTCTGATGATCACAAGGAATATGAAGGAAAGACGGTCTTGCAGCTGGCGGAAGATGAGGGCGTCAAGCCGATCGACATGTATCTGAAGCTGGTCGATCTTTCCAAGCGAAACGGTTCCATCTACCTGGGCAAGTACTACAACGACGAGATCGTGAAGAGGCTGATGGAAGATGAGTTGTCCGTCTTCATGACGGATGCCTGGGTCGAAGAGAAAGGCCTGCAGAATATCGCTGCCTTCCAGACTTTCCCGCAGTTTTTCGTTCTGGCGAAGCGCTATGGCATGCCGTATGAGCGGATCGTCCGCAAGATGACCGGTGCGACGGCGGATCGTTACAGACTGGAGAATAGAGGCTATCTGAAAGAAGGCTACAAGGCGGATATCACGATCGTCGACCCCGATAAGATCAGGGTCTATGAAAGCGTTCCTGACTTCAAGCCTGAGGGCATCGAACATGTCTTCATCAATGGCAGACAGGTCATGGATAAGGAGACTTATATCAGCTCAAAGGCCGGTGAACTGATCCTGAGAAAAGGAACGCAGGCATAGGAAAGGAGAAAGGGATCATGGTGATCGTTCTGGCATGCGTTTTTCTGGGTGTCTGCGCTTGCGGCTGTCGTCGTGAAGAAGACGATGATCGATGAGGAGCCGGGAAGCAGAACAGTGTCGTACATAGTCACAGAAAAAGAGGATGGCGAAAAGAGCGTCCATCCGCTGCATTGAAAAATAAAAACACCTCTGACCGTTGAAAGATCAGAGGTGTTTTCTATCATTCCGCTTTGAAGTTGTAGACCGGTTTGATGATCTTGATGATCTCTGCGGTCGGAGCGATGTTTTCGACGATTTCGTCCATGCCTTTGTAGGCCATCGGGCTTTCGTCCAGGGTCTTCATGGTGGCAGTCGTCGTGAAGATGCCTTCCATCTGCTTCCTGTATTCTTCCAGGGACAGCGTCTTCATGGCCTGGCTTCTGGACATGAGACGTCCGGCACCGTGCGGAGCGGAACAGTTCCAGTCCGCGTTGCCTTTGCCGATGCAGATCAGCGAGCCATCCGCCATGTTGATGGGGATGAGGAGCTTTTCGCCTTTCTGGGCAGAGACGGAACCTTTTCTGAGGATCATGTTCTCCGTGTCGATGTAATTGTGGATGGTCGTGAACTGATCGGTGACAGTGAGTCCCATTCCTTCGATGATGATGTCCATCATGGTCTTCCTGTTTATCATGGCAAACTCCTGCATGATCTTCATGTCGTGGATGTAGTCGTCAAAGAGTCCGCCTGTGACGTAGGAGAGTTCTTTCGGGATGCCGGTGACAGCATCCTTTTTGATCTCCTGGAACATGGATCCGATCTCTTTCTCTTTTCCTTGCGACTTGAGAAGGTCTATCTTTCTGCGTATCTGTTCCTTGTATAAACCATTGACCTGCTTATAGGCGAGGTCCTGATAGATATCCGCCACTTCTTTTCCCAGGTGTCTTGAGCCGGAGTGTATGACGATGTAGAGGTTCCCTTCATCATCTTTATCGACTTCAATGAAGTGATTCCCTCCGCCAAGCGAACCGAGAGCTCTGAGTTCCTTTTCCAGATGTCCGATCCTGCTGATGCATCTCAGATCGGACACATCGATCAGATCGGCGTTGGGATGTTTGCTGTCTCTGATGTTCATGCCGGAAGGGATCTTTTCTTTGATCAGCTGATCGAGTTTTTCAAAATCGATCTCCTTTTCTTTGATCATGGCTGTTTCCATGCCGCAGCCGATATCGACGCCGACCATGTTCGGTGTAACGGCACCATGAAGAGTCATGGTCGTTCCGATCGTGCAGCCGGCTCCGGCGTGGACGTCCGGCATGATCCTGATCCTTGCGCCTCTGTATATCTCCATATCGCAGATCGTCTGCAGCTGTTCAAGAGCCTGGTCTTCAACGGTGGAAGCATAGACGATCGCTTCGTTGCATTTTCCTTTGATCGTGTACATCGTTTTCTCCTTTCCTTAAGAAATGGCACCCGCGGGTGAATCGTTTCCCGCTGAATGATGGTGATCTGTCTGATGCTGCAGGTGCCGTTAGACAAGACGTTGTTTCCTGCCGGATCCGGGCCGGTGTCTTTCTGATCTTTGATCAGATGCTTGGCACCCGGCTGAGGAAAGTCTGCTGAAAACGTCTTTTCCAGACACCGTTTGTCTGATGAACAGTCAGTTCTTTTGCTGCTGAAGGTGTCTGTCTTTACGATCTCATCTTATCAGCATCTTTTCTTAAGAGAAATTGTCAGATGAGAAAAATATTTGACCACCATATATTGAGAAAAATAAAGATTAAATTTAATAAATTGCTGAATATTTTGACCACTGATAGTGTACTATTGACTTATAGGGGCGTGAAAAGATGGAAGAAAAGATCAAGATCTACATACCGGAGAGTGTCAACAGGATCCTCATGAAGGACATGGAGCGTTTCGAATTCTATAAAAGGGACGGTTCCCTGAACAGGAACGAGTTTTACAACAATCTGATCGTCAACTATTATGAACAGTTTGAAGAGGATCAGAGCGCGATCTTTTCCCATGTGCAGGATTCCATCAGACAGCGCAACGGCATGAAGGAGCAGGACATCAGTGATATCGCCGCCGATATCCTGCATTATGTCGACAAGAGGACTTATCAGCTGGACGGGGAGAAATTCGATACGGCGATCGCGATGAAGCCGACGAAGAAGTCGGCGGATGATATCGGCTATATCCAGGATTGTCTGCTGGGCAATTCGACACTGTCCAGTTATTTCCGCAAGATGTTCGCTTCATATGCGCTCCTTCCGCAGGACAGACGCGAGATGATCGTTTTCCGGCAGAATTTCGATCTGGTCAATGAGGCGATCGAAAAAGACAGGAAGATCTACTTCACGACAGTGAACAGCGATGCCGCCCACATCGTTTCGCCGTACAGGATCGCCAATTCCAAGGAGGAACTTTTCAACTATCTTCTGTGCACATACAACGGCTGTCCCTACAGTTTCCGCATGAGCAGGATCAAGCAGGTCAAGATCCTCAATGAGGCAAGGGATCTGTCGGAGCCGTTCATCGAGGTCTTCGACGCCATGGCAGAACATGGTCCTCAGTATTCCTATGAGATGAAGAAACTGCATCAGCCCATCAAAGTGAAACTTGGCGAGAGGGGGCGGAAACTGTACCGGTCGATGTATCTGCACCGGCCTCAGTATTTCAAGGTCGAGGGAGATGTCTACTGGTTCGACTGTCCGAGGTCGCAGGCTTTCCAGTACTTCTCCAGGCTTGGCGGAAATGCCCTTGTGCTGGAACCGGAGGATCTCAGGGAAGACATCCACAGGTTTTTCGTCCGGGCGGAAAGAAGATACGCAAAGACAGGGAAAGAGGCTGCGGAGGATGAGGTGAATGAGGATGGCCTTCTGATCTGATCATCCATGAGCGTCGTTCTTGGAATGGTACTTGCGGCGTGTTATACTGCGTTTAACTGAAAAAAGAAAGGGGATCATATATGATCATCAGAAACGGTTTGTTACACGATGCAATCAGGAGGGAACCTTATGTTGCGGATATCCGCGTGGAGAATGGCAGGATCGTGAAGATCGCTGCTTCGATCGAACTGCAGGAGGATGAGGCGGTCGTCGATGCGACCGGTCTGAATGTCTATCCGGGTTTTGTCGAGGCGCATTGCCATCTGGGGCTTGATGGCTGGGGCATCGGTTTTGAGGGTTCCGATTACAACGAACCGAACGATCCCTGCACACCGCAGCTGCGGGCGGAGGATTCTTTCAATCCGCTGGAT
>JAILBD010000108.1 GCA_024681275.1 Erysipelotrichaceae bacterium | reverse complement strand
AACCAAGGCAGGATATCTGATGCGTGTTCGACTTTGGAAGTCAGGATCACATCATCATTTTTCAGGAATTTCTTTCCGAAATTGATGGCGACCGTATTCAGAGAAGATGTCGATCCGTAGGTGAATACGATCGAATCGCTTCTTTGTGCATTGATAAAACGGGCAACGGTCTTTCTGGTATCATCGTAAGTTCTGGAAACGCGGAATGAGATATCATAATCTCCGCGATGGATGTTGGAATTCTCATGTTCATAATAATGCCTGACTTCATCTATAACGCACTGCGGCTTAAAAGATGTGGCACCGCTGTCAAAATAGATGAGATTCGGATTGTTTCTGATCATTGGAAAATCATTCCTGATCCTGTTTACATCGAACATATATCGTCCACCTTTTTGATCGCTCTTTCCTGGATCGATCTTCCATCTTCAAAAGCATCATAGAAATCATCTGAAGGCATCAGATAAGATTTCAGGATCAGATTCAAAGCCTCTTTTTTATTGAGACCGCGTGAATTCATATAGAACATGACTTCTTCATCGATCGTTCCGGCTGCCAGCGAATGAGATGCTTCGACATCATCCTCATCGATCTGCAGTACCGGCAAGACACGTGCTCTTTTAGGAGCATCGATCGTCAGGCAGTGCGAAGACTGATGCGCTTTCGCTCTTTTTGCGCCTTTGACGATGATACCGTTGCAGTCCATGGAAAAATCCGCATCCTGCAGACACACGATATTGTTATAGATATCGACTCTGGAATCCGTTTCCTTATTATAAAGATCGAACCTGACTTCTTTATTTCTAACTCCCAGATAAGTCGTAAAGATCGATAATTCAGAATCCTTGTTGACTTCGATCGCATTATTCTGCTTCAGATCATGATCTTCCAGCTGCAGATAATTGATCCTGACCTTGGCATTGCTTATGGAGCCTGTCTCATGCAGGCTCATATCCCCATCATGATCATTGAAGATCAGGATGTCATATTCACCATCTTTGAGATCATATTCCAGCTCGACCTGATCATGATCAAGGATGATCGTCACAGAAGAATTGATCCTGACCTTTTCACTGTTATTGATCACGATATTAGGCATTCTTACCTCGCGGGTTCCTGGCACAGGTGCCAAGAGAATAGACTAAAGGACGGTTTTCCTTGACCGGCTGGATCTTGAGTTCATCATAGAGCCAGTCGTAACCATCTGAATCGATCTTATAGACCAGTTCATCATCACCTTCAACGACGATCTTGCCATCAACGATGACATGGGAATGCGTCGGTCTGATCATGGTAAAGAAACGCTCATAATGCGAAACGATCAGCAGACCGAGATCAGTCTTTTCTTTCAGCTCATGGATCGCATCGGAAACGAGTTTGATCGCATCGACATCAAGACCGGAATCGATCTCATCCAGCATGGCAAATTCAGGATTCAGCATCAGCATCTGCAGGATCTCATTCCTCTTCTTCTCACCGCCGGAAAAACCGTCATTGACAAAACGATGTGCGAGGTCCTCTTTCATTTTGAGCCTGGAGATATTTCCTTCCATCTCCTTTATGAATTTAAATAGAGAGATGTTCTTTTCCAGCCTTGAATTGATCGCTGCTCTAAGAAAATCCGAGTTCGTCACACCGGCGATCTCTTTCGGATATTGCATAGCAAGGAAAAGGCCTTTTCTGCTTCTTTCATCAACATCCATGGCAAGCACATCTTCTCCATTCAGAGTGATGCTTCCTTGAGTCACTGTATAAGCGGGATGTCCCATGATCGTCTGCAGAAGTGTCGATTTGCCGTTGCCATTAGGGCCCATGATCGCATGGATCTCGCCCTTATTGACAATGAGATCGATGCCTTTCAATATTTCTTTTTCGCCTGCAGAAACGTGCAGGTCTTTGATCTCTAATCTTTCCATAATATTCACCAAGAGATATTATAACACTCCAATTTCATTTGACCTGTTTTATTATCTGAAGCGATCTGGCTGAATTTTAAGTGAACTTTTTGAACTATAAATTGTATTAGATTAAGCAAAAGATTATAATATATAACGTTTGGAGGTTTTTTTATGGACAAAAAAGAACTGTTAAAGAAATACTGGTTCATAGGTGTAGTTGCCATTGCCCTACTTGTTTTTGTCGGTATTTATGCAGCTGATGCATATAAAAATAGAGATATCGTAGTAAACAACAAACAGATCGACGGCAAATATGTTGCCTATGAATTAGATGGTCAGCCTGTATACGCTGACGATCTGTACGAGTCCTTATATGAAGCTGGCGGCCTTTCTCAGGCTGTCGTCGCATTCGAACGAGCGATCTTTGAAGCCGGATACGAGACGACCGAGGAAATGAAGACTTATGCGGCAAACTCTGCTGCAAGCATCCTCTCCCGTTATTCTGAAGACTATGTATTGGGGTCTTTGAATTCGATGGGATACACCGGTGGCATCGATGATCTGATTCCTTATTATATCGATGCACAGAAGCAGGAGCTCCTCATCAAGGATTATGTCACAGCAAATGCGGACACATATCTGACCGAGACCAAAGGAACTAACGGCAGACTGATCTATCACATCCTGGTCAAAACGGAAACTCAGCCGATCCTTGACGAAGATGAGAACATCATCGGTTATGAAGCTCTTCCTACAGATGAACAGAAAGAGAAACTCACGCAGATCCAGGATGCTCTGGCTGATGAGAACAATACGTTTGAATATGTCGCTTATCTGCATTCAGATGACAGCTCCAAGAGCAACGGCGGCTACATCGGCATCCTGAACGAAGAAAACAGAGAGATGTACGATCAGTTCTTCGCTGACGCGGCGCTCTCGCTTGCTGATGGAGAAGTGTCAGAACCTGTCGTTTCTCAATTCGGATATCACATCATCAAGAACGTCGGTTCTTCCAACGAGACCCTGCTCAACGATTATTATTTCATTGCTGATCTGGAGAATAACAACCCTACCCTGATCATCAAAGCAGTCACTGAAAAGGCAAAAGAACTTGGCTTTGAAATCAAAGATGAAGGTCTGAAAGCGCAGATCGAAGCGCAGCTGGAGGAAAATTAAGATGAAAAAAGTACTGACAGTCTTATTTGTGATCGCCCTGCTGAGCGGTTGTTCATCTTCAAATCACTACTCTTATCCGAGTGAAGGTGATACTGTCCTGTTCAGCGGTCCTAACAATGTTACTTATACGAAAAATGATCTTTACAAATCACTGAAAGTCGCTGCCAAAGATGCGATCTCCAGTGACATACTTGACAACATCGCATTAGAGCTCGATGGTATCGATATGGAAGCCATTGAAGCCGATGCCGACGAATTGATCGAGACCTATAAATCATTAGGCTACGAAGCTTATATCATATCTTCCTACGGTTCTGTTGAAGCTTATCGCAAATCCTACGTCTCATCCATGCTGCTGTCTGAACTTTCCAAAGAATATGTCAGACAGAACTACGACACGCTTTCTGTAGACAAGAAGCCGGTCAAGATGCAGGTCGCTTCCTTTGCAAACATGGAAGACGCTCAGAAATGTATCGATGACACCAAGATCGGATCCACATTCGATATGGCGGCCGTCAACAACAACGCAGCTTCAGCACCTGTTTCCAACGTCTACACAGACGATGATTCAAGTCTTGCTTTTGAAGTCAAAGAGTATCTGAACAGCAGCGATGCGACCGGTCTCTCAGGTATCATCACCAGTACGGCAACGACACAAGGCGCTGATGGCAATACAGTTGAAACGAACACTTACTATGTATTGAATGTTGAAAGCAGAGATCCTAATGAATTCAAAGAAGATTTCATCAGTCTGCTGGCTGCGACCACATCCACAGATACCGTCAAAGAGCACTTCCTTTCTACTCATGACATCAAATTCTTCGATCAGGATCTGTATGAACTGATGTCATCCGAATACGAGGCGTTAAAATAATGTGCGTTTTCTGTGAGATCATCAAGGGCAATATCCCTAGCAAGAAAGTTTATGAGGATGACAGTTTCCTTGCGATACTGGACATCTCTCAGACTTCCAAGGGCCATACCCTTGTCATGCCGAAAAAGCATTATGAAAACTTCCTGGAAATGCCGGTCAATGAATTTGAAGCACTGATGTGCAAGACCAAAGAAGTCGCTGAAAAAGTTGTAAAAAATCTGAATGCCAAAGGATGCAACATCCTGATCAACACCAATGAAGTAGCCGGACAGAGCGTCATGCATACGCATGTGCATATCATTCCCCGCTACGATGAAAATGACACGATCTGTATCAGTTTCAGCGAAAACAGTTTCGATCTGGATGAAGTATTAAAAGAAATAAACCAGGATTAATCCTGGTTTTCTTCTGGTCTGATCTGTATCCTTTGAATGGAAACAGGTATTTTTTCTGTCTCGTCAAAATCGATGACGA
>JAILBD010000281.1 GCA_024681275.1 Erysipelotrichaceae bacterium | reverse complement strand
ACAAAAGAAACACGCTCAGTATGACGATCAGGATCTTCTTCCTTATCATTCCCCTTCTCCTTTCATCTCCTCATCGATCCACGCCATCAGAAGATGGACGATCTTTTCCTGCTGCACTTCATTCAGCTTCGTATGCATGGGGACCTTATACCATTTGTTCAGACAGCCTCTGCAGCAGCATCCTGTCGCATGCATGGCCTTGAATACGGGATGGCCTCTCATCGGCGTCTGTTTTCCGTCGTTGACCGGATCCTCATCCGCCAGCTTCGACTTCACAAAATCATGCGCATGGCATTCGATCACGTCCCTGCCTTTACTTCTCACATATTCCCTGTCCTTTCCATTCAGATGGAAAGAGGAACGGAATTTCGAACTCTTCAATCTGATCAGCGCATCAGCGACCGTCTGCATGACTTATACCAGTATTCTCTGACGGAACTCATAGACTTCCCTGTCATCGATATTCATCTCTTCAAACAGTTCTGACATTCCTCCATAGATCTTTGCTGCCTCATCATAGAAGGCATCCAGATAGGATCCATCGGCTATCTCGAAACCCGATTCGATCTGTGTGTCATAGATCCCATAGACTTCATTGGTATAGAGATAGTCTTCCTTGATCGAATCCCTGTCCACATTCAGCAGTTCCAAAACCAGAGCTGTCCCGATCCCGCAGCGATCCTTGCCCATGCTGCAGTGCCACAGAACGGGATCTTCGCTTCTCATCACATAGTGCAGGAACTTCGCATACTGGGAAACGGAAAAATTGCTGATGACGAAAGAACGGTAGAAGTGGCGCATGAACTCCTTGGCGATCTCGTCATCATCGCTCTCCCTGAGCTGTCTGACGAGCTTATCCAGTTCCTTCATCGTCTCCTCATCCCTTCTCACACCGAACGATTCATTCGTCGCGATCTCATTGAGGAAGTACGAAACATTGCCGCCAATGACATCCGGTGCCCTGTGCGCCTCGGGCGGGGAACGGAAGTCGAAGACCGCCTTTATACCGATCTGTTCATAGAGGATCTTTGCCTCTTCCTCATCGAGACGCGAAAGTTCGGAACTGCGGATCAGAAAACCTTCTCTGATCTTCTTTCCGTTCCTGTTGATGATACCGCCCAGGTCTCTGATGTTGCTGACGGTGTTTAGATCTATCCTGTGGGATCTGTTCATAAGGACTCCTGTATCTTGTCTTTGAAATATCTGTTGAACAGCGACATCACTCTGCCTGTCAGAAGCATCGCAACGACGCTTCCGATCCCCACGCCGGTCAAAGGATGTGAGAAGATCAGACAAATGAGTGAAGCAAGCATGATGCAGCCGATATCGAAACAGTTCTTGACCAGACCGGTCTCCTTCTTAAAGAGATCAGCCAGGCAGGCGACGATGCCGTCCGCCGGATTGGCGATCAGCTTCACATCCAGGATCATTGCCGCACCCGTTCCCGTCATGACGATCGCGATCAGCAGGACCGCTGTCCTGATGACCATGTTCTTTTCACCCACATACGGGATCAGATCGGAAAACAGATTCATGAACCTGGTAAAAACGATCGAGAAAGGAAGCTGCAGGATGCTCATCAGCAGATCCTTCTTTTCCTTTCCGCCATAGATCAGGATGGCGATCTGAACCGCGACGAAGACGCAGTAGACTACGAAGGTCACATCACCGAGATTGCGGTCAAAGATGCTCGCCAGAGCATAAGCGACCGCGATGATCGGTGAAGATCCCAGGCCTGTCTTGGTGTTCATGGTCAGCCCCAGAGCCAGCACGATTATGCCTGCAAGATAGATCGCGATCCTTTTCATATTCATATTCATTTCTTCTATATTTTAGCAGAAGAAAAGAGCTTGCGCTCTTTCCTGAAATGTTCTTCTCTGTGATCAGCTCTTGTAGTTGCCGATCAGATATCTGAGTTCAGCACCCTTGGAGATGTTTCCCTCCACCTTCATCTGTCCGTTGACGAAGAGCTTGTCGGCGGAAGTGACCCCCGTCGCCATGTTGTAGAGATTGTCGAAGTTGGTAGCGATCGTCACGTGCGGATCCTCCACGCTGTACGGATGCATCTCCATGCCCTCCTTCGTGAACTTCACATGATAGGTGCCTTCGCCCGGTCCCTCGATCCTGATCTGTGCGATCGTCAGATAGTCGTCATCCTGTTTCTTCAGATACTCGTTCCGGCTCTCTTCCAGATCTCCGTAGACGACCTCCAGCGCCTCATAGGCATCCTTGAAGGTGACATTTGGATCGGAACCGTTGCCGCAGATGTCGGCATACATCTTCAGATAAGTCTGCGCTGACTTCTTCCAGGAGAAGTTCTTCTTCATGCATCTGTCTTTGATGACCTCAAAAGTCTCGTATTCCGCGAAGTAGACCTTGATCGCCGCATCGATCGCCAGCATCAGAGCCTTGGAATTGTACTGGGCAAACGAGAAGCCATCGCCGATGCCATCAAAGTCGGAATACGGACGGACCGTATCCTTCAGACCGCCCGTCTCATGGACGATAGGCACGGT
>JAILBD010000279.1 GCA_024681275.1 Erysipelotrichaceae bacterium | reverse complement strand
ATAAGATAATTGGTTATGGCTATCTTCTGGTCAAGGTCCGGAGCCGGAATCACAGCGACATCACCCACTATGAGGAGTTTATGGTATGCCGGATTCTCGATAACCGTTACATGGCTAAGCACAGCCTTAGGTGGAACAAGTCCGTTTTCCTTGTTGAGAATAGCTCTCATATATCTGTCGGTACTCAGCGTGCCCTTCATCAAAATATCACCCTCACCCTTGTTTATCATTTCGACAGCCTTTGCTGCAGCCTTTGTGTCAACAGGTTCATTTACAATGTCAAACACCGAAATGTCAATATTATCACTTTTACAAACATCGGCGATTTTTTTCTCATCGCCAACTAGCGTTGCGCTTACGATACCTTTTTTTACCGCGTTATAAATTGCACCAATAGTATGACCGTCACAAGCATAAGCTCCTATAATTCTCTTGGTAGGACGTGATTTCAATTCATCAAAAAGATCATCTAATTTTTTTATCATGATTTTTGCATATTAAGGGTTATTAATTACATTTAAAAGTCAAATCCAAGTTTCACCCCAGCTGACATCACCACGGAGAAACCGTCATTGAACATGAGATATCCATAGCTGGTATATGAACCAATGCCATATCCCAAACCACCATAGACATCAAGGATGAAACCGCTGAAATCCCACTGGTAACCACCTACAGCCATCAGCGAATACGACAACATGGTCTTGTTTACATCCTTAAAACTTCTTACATAATAATCATCATCATAAATATATACTCTTTCAAGTTTATTGGCATAACTGAAGGCAAATTCAGGTTTTATATAACCACCCTGCAATATCGGACGATACTTGTCATTCAGATTATATGTGCGTCTGGTAGTCATAAACTTATAGCCGACAGTTGCCATAAAACCTTTCGGCTCGTATGTGAAATCCCATTTCTCTGCAACATCGTCGTATGCATCTCTGCCAATACCGACATAACCGGCTGTGATTTCAATGGACTTGGTAGGGGAAAATGCATGTTCGTAAGCAATTTCCACCACATTCCATATTGGTGACAGAACATTTAATTTCAACGCATTGCGCTTTGCATCCTTGTAATATTCCTCTTCAGTAACGAGGTCATTCATAGAAAGTACAACTCCACCTTCGTATTTTATCATATCTACTTGCGACTTGTCAATCTTCAACTTTGCGTTGCTATTAGGAAGAGTATAGAAAATAGTTGTCCCTTCTATTTCATTAACTTCACATTCGATAGGGTCATTATTGCCTACGAGATAAATCTTATCTTGAGAAAAGGCTGATACACAAAACATTACAAATACAGCCATTAAAAAAAGCTTTAATTTTTTTTCTTTCATTTCATTCATTATTTAATTATTCACTTATCTTACTAATGTATTTAAAAACTAAACTGCAAAGATACAACTTTTTGTCAATAGTATGTGATTTTAACATCCTTCATAAACACTTCGTCAAGCAGTTTTGCGATACGTTTCACGATGGTTCTGCGTATTTCAAGTTCCACTGGCAATTCCGGGTCCTGATGTGCTGAGTTAAGACTTGTCCCTACAAGAAAATGAACCATGTCGGATTCGTGGATAATTGAAACTATTCTGCCGGCCGGTCCCGCATCTGCGGTGGGGGAATTGCTGCTGTCCTGTTCAAGCAGATTATAGACCTTTGTAAGAGTCAGTATGCCTTCTGTCACAATTCCGATACCTGGCATTATATGCAAAGGAGGCAAATCTGGGTCAACAACTGCATTTCTGTCGGTTTCGACATTCAGATTCAAGCATTTGGCAATGATTTCAGCAGTTGTTCCTCCGCAGATTATCTTCTTACCTTTAAAGTTCTTCAAAGTCTGCACATATTCCACATCACGCGATTTGTCGTATGGTGGTCCCGTGCAAATCATACATTCGCGCGGATTTCTGAAATATATTGAGACACAGCTCATATCGTCTTTCGACACGTAACCGTCATTTCTATGAGCCTGATTCACCACTTTCTGAGCAAGTTCGCTGGCAGAAATGTATGGATTGTTCATCATCAGCTGCAACACATATTCCTTGACTTTTTCAACCGGCCATCCCACATTGTTGTTGAGGATTCCAAGACCTGACTGCACAATGCCGTCAGAGCCGAATATGATTCTGTCACCATTGCGCGGGATAAACGTGGTCATCTTCAACACATGCCTCTTCCATGTCATAGAGAACATCCGTCAAAGGAAGTTCCAGATCCCGATAAAGACTCAGCATTTCTTTCTCTTCGAGTTCTTTTCCGACTCTCTGTTCGATCTGTTTCAGATCATAGCCGATTTCGCAGGCATAGGTGGATAACTCTTCGGTATTTACTTCCGCCGGCTTTTTTTCCGTTCCGAAAACTTCTTTTAGTTCCCTGATCCTCTTTCCCTGATAATTGTGAATGATGCTGGAAAGATCGCTGTTGTAGTTGTTGGAAAGGAAGCACATCAGATACAGATCGTCCGTATTCCTGCCCAAGGCAATTCCGTTGTATTTCAGGGCATGTTTCACAGCCTTCAGATCAAAAACGGTTTTCTTCTTATCGGATGCCAGGAAGTCTAACGCCCCGGTATCCATCTTCAGATCCTCCAGAGCGATGTATTCCTGTCCATTCACATTGGAGAAACATGCTCCGAAGAGCTTTCTTTCATAATAGGAGAACTCGTCGGAAAGAAAATAGACGACAGGTTCATGCAGCAGTTCTTCCGATATCCGGTTTACCGTCTTGTGTTCCCTCTTCTCTTCCTCGGTATTCTGATTTGTCTTCCTGATCAGGGAATACATTTCATACTTGTCGAAAAAACCGTTTCTTCCGTCTTCACTGATGTTTACCTTGAAATCATCCAGTACGCGAGGGATCTCGACATCCGTCTTGATCGTAGCCAGGATCTTGGAGAGGAAACAGGATTCCTTATCTCTGATCAGTTTCTCTTTCAGCTTTCCCTGAATACTGTCGATATTCTCATAAATGCCTTCACAGGTATCGTATTCGCTTAACAGTTTTACAGCCGTCTTGTCTCCGACGCCTTCAACACCCTTGATGTTGTCGGACTTGTCCCCTGCCAGAGCCTTGTAGTCGATGATCTGATACGGTTTCAGTCCATACTCTTCCATCAGCGCTTTTTCATCCATTCTGGCAATATCCGACATACCCTTACGCATCACATAGACGCTGGTCGTATCATCGATCAGCTGCAGCATGTCCCGGTCGCTGGAAAGGATACAGGTCTCCAAAGGATACTTCTTCGCCAAAGAACCGATGATATCGTCCGCTTCAATCGAATCATATTCCAGGTAAGGTATGTTGTAGGACTCCAGCATTTCTCTGACCAGATCAAACTGGCCGACAAGCTCCTCCGGCGTTTCTCTTCTGCCTGCCTTGTAGTCCTCTGCGATATCGTGACGGAAAGTGTGTTTTCCCTTGTCAAAAGCAACTACGCAATAGTCTGGTTTAATGGTATTCAGAGCCTTGTTGAGCATATTGGCAAAAGCGTATACCGCATTCGTGTATACGCCCTTACTCGTCTTCATGATATTACCGTAACATGTCGCATAGAATCCTCTGAACAGAACAGAGTTTCCATCGATCAGCAGCAGTTTCATTTATTCTCCTGTTTCAACCGGAACGATCTGGTTGGAAGTTGCCATGTTTTCAAGAATACTCAGATTTTCATACATCAAAGACATGTAGTCCTTGCCTGATTCCATCTGTGCCGATGTCAGGGAAGAAATGTTGTTCAGGGTGACCCGTTTCAGTCCCAGTTCTTCTTCCAGCTGTGTCATCAGTTCCTGCATCTCTTCCGGCAGGTTCGGTTCTACGGCGATATAGGTAACATTATCGTTTCTGATCCTGGTCTTGATCGCTTCCAGCTGCTGCCCGTTTGGTAGCGCTCCGTATTTGGACAGACATACCGGATAGACCTGGAAACCGAAATCCTTCTGCCAGCAGCCGAAAGATCCGGTCATGGATACGAATTTGATTGATTTGTTTTCCTTCACCAGACGGCTCGCAAGCGCCTGATATGCCGCATCCAGAGCGATCAGTTCATCCGCAACCTGGGTGAAATTCTCCTCAAAAAAGGCCGACTGTTCCACATAGTTGCTGGAAAGATACTCTTTTACATCCTTAGCCATGCAGTACATGCCGCTAGGAGACAGCCAGATAAACGGATCCAGATCATACATGTCTACATCATTGAATACATCGTTGTCATAGAAAGAGCTCTCAAAGAAAGTCACTTTCCCATCCACGATGACCGGTGTATAACGTTTATACTGATACAGACAGTTCAGTACAGAAAGATCTCCGGCAGAAAGGTCGATGATTTCCGCAATCTGCTCATCATATAGATCCATGTATGGTTCCAGATTGCCGATATGGAAAAGAACCAGGGAATCGTTCAGGATCTCTTCATAATCGTTCCTGATCTGAGAGGTCTGAACAAGGGAATTGCTCTGAATGGATATCGGGGTGATCCTGTTGCTTCCGATGCGGTTTAAAAGATATCCGATCGGATAGATCGTATAGGCCGTGTACTGCTTGGCGGAAGCACAGCCGCACAGCAGCAGTATCATGATCACACATAACGCTTTTCTTAAAAATCTCATACCCTCTTATTATACCTTATTGATCCGATATTTCGCATAGTATATCGCTTTGCCTTCGGCAGAAAACTTTGCCTGATAGGCCGTCATCGGTTCGTTCTCTCTGAAATAGTTTCTGTCGCTTTCCAGAAGTACGAAAGAAGATTCTTTGAAATACTCCAGAGAATCATCGTAGAATCCCTCGTTGTCGGTCTTGAAGATCAGGATTCCCCCGTCTTTCAGGATCCGTTCGTACTTCTTAAGAAACGGCAGATAGGTCAGACGACGTTTATGATTCCTTTTCTTCGGCCACGGATCGGAAAAATGCAGGTAGATGAGATCGATGCTTTCAGGAAGGCAGATCTCTTCAATGTCTGCCGCATCCGCCAGCAGGACTTTGAAGTTATCCAGTTTCTTGTCCCGGGCTTTCTTGATCGCTCTGGCCACGCAGGTCTCTTCCTTCTCCAGACCGACATAAAAGATTTCCGGATGCAAGGATGCCGATTCGCTGATGAAGTCTCCCATTCCCATGCCAATCTCCAGATAGACAGGAAGATCAGTATGCAGATCATGAAGATCGGAGATCAGATACTCTTTTTCATTTTCCAGAAACGGGGATACCCATTTCTTTTTTCTCATTCGCATATTCTAATTATAATTCATTTCTATCTGATCAGGATCAGTGTCTGATAAGGCTGCAACTGCAATCCTTCCGCATCTCCTTCATACAGATCCAGCGTATCCAGAAATACTGTACAGCCTTCTTCTTCAATCGTTGTATTCCTGCACAAGCCGTTGGCATGATAAACGACATAGACGTTACTGCCTGATTTCAGTTCATATTTCAGCACCGCACCGTTTTCCATCACTTCTACTTCAATGTCCGGATCCTTTGCGTGAAGCTGCGCATTGTCCTTTTTGAAGGTGACCAGCTGTCTGATGTTTTCAAAGACATCATGATTCCTGATCTTCAAAGAATAATCCAGCTGATTGATCTCATCGGAAGACTGGTAGGAATTGCTGTCACCCTGCTTGGTTCTTAACATCTCCTCTCCCGCCAGCAGGAACGATGTTCCATCGGAAGTAAGTACAACGGCCTGTGCAAGTACGCACATCTTACGTATCGTTTCTTCATCTTCAATGCCTGCCGCTTTCATTCTGTCATAAAGCGTGAAATTGTCGTGACAGGTCACATAGGAAACGCTCTTGTCAGGATCATCGATACTGTAGGCAAGATTATATGTACAGCCGTTGATGCCTTTCTGTATTGCGCTGACATCTGAGGAAGAGATCTGACTGCTGTTGATCCAGCCTGTTGCATTAGGAGCATTCAGTCCGCCTTTAATCAAGGCATCCCTCATCTGGTCGTTGAACTGGCCGTATCCTTTGAATCTGTTGGCATTGGCTTGTATTGCCTGATCATCGATGTTCAGCGGCGTCTTGCCACCCGTCCACGGTTCCCCATAGATTACGGCATACGGATTGATCCTGCCGACTGCAGCACTGATCTGGTCCATCGTTTCGATGTCATGAAGACCCATCAGGTCAAAACGGAAACCTCCCAGTTTATACTCTTCTGTCCAGAAACAGACGCTATCGATCATGAACTTGCGCATCATCGGCATTTCGCTAGCCGTTTCGTTTCCACATCCTGATCCGTTGGAGAATGATCCGTCATAGTTGTAGCGGAAGTAGTAGCCCGGCATCAGGACATCGAAAGAGGAATGCAAAGCGGAAGAAACATGGTTGTATACGACATCCATGATGATCGTAATCCCTGCTTCATTAAAACGCTTTACGACCTGTTTAAACTCTCTAATGCGGCTGTATCCGTCATATGGATCGCTGGAGTACAGGCCTTCCAGAACATTGCAGTTCAACGGATTGTAGCCCCAGTTGAACGAGTATTCCGTTTCGTCGTTATCCTGGTCGTAGATCGGGATCAACTGCAGCGCATTGATACCCAGTTCCCTGAAATGATCAAAACCTGTCGTCACGGTCATACCGCCTTCCGTATATGTCGTCCCTTCATCGATCAGGCCAAGGAATCTGCGTTTATGTTCCGCAGGACCGTTCCAGGTATCGGAACTTGTTACGTCTGCCACATGCGTTTCCCATACCGTCAGTTCCTTACGGTCGTATTTCAAATAATCAATCTTATCCCATCCTTCCGGATCCGTCTTGCTGAAATCGACTACCATTCCTCTGACTCCGTTGATTCCGGCACTCCTGGCATAAGGATCTACGATCTCATAACCGTCCGGATATGTTCCGTTATAAACGACATAAGTATAGTATTTTCCTTCCATGTCGCCTGAACAGGTATAGCTGAAAACGCCCTTTTCTTCTTTTTCCATTTCATAAGAGATGAAGGTATCGCTGCCTTGATCGGAAATACGTTCAGGAGTTCCGTTGTCATAGATCCTGAGTTCTATTCTTTCTGAAACTGGAGACCAGACCTTGAATACAGTCGCATCTTTGGAATACAGGGCCCCCAGCTTTCCATCGTAATAATACAGCTCGTTGAAAGAATCCGAATTGTACAGACCCGTCATTGATACAGGAGATTCGATTCTTATACCGGAACCGCGGAATTCCACTTCAACGCTGTAGGACTGCGAAAAGTCGGCAGTCAGATCCAGCTTGTCGGTCAGGTTTTTTCTTCCTGCGCCGTTGCCTTCCAGAACCGGCTGTCCGTTGCAGTAAAGGACATAGGTTTCGATCGGATTGCTGCAGGAAATATTGATTGAATGTTCATCCTTAAAAGCGGCGGAGTAAATCACATCGCTGATCGTCTTTTCCGTAGAGTCATAGATGTGTTCATCGCCCCCGGCCAGATAAACATGATAAACGTCATTTTCGTCTTTCTGATAAGAAGAGAATACGATAAAACGGTCCGATTCACTGCCGTCCTTGGTCCAGCTTCCTTTCTTCTTGACGATCAGGCCAAGACGCCCTCCGGAGAGCTCTCCGAAATAGGACAGCGGATAAGATGCGATTACTCCGTAATCATCCTGATAGTTGAAATCGTCTTCCTTGCTGTCGTCCGTTCCTTCCGGATCCCACAGCCACAACGTCCAGTCGGAATACTTGTTGTCGCTTCGCTGATAATGGATCTGTATGGAATCTTCTTCCAGTTTCTCGACCTGCGTTGGATAATCGACATCCCGATCCGGATAAGAAACTGTCTGCTGCTTTGCCTTGCATCCGAAAAGCGATACCAGCAGCAGCGCTATCATCGTGATCTTGATCAGAACATTGTTTTTCATATGTGACCTCCAGAAGGCTCTTCTGATATTAATTATATTTCAAATAAGATAGAAAAAAGCGTGACAGTTGCTGCCGCGCTTTTCTTTCTGTTTAAATCGAATTATTTCTTGCCGAAGAATCTGATCTCCCCGAAGCGTTTTTCTTCTTTTGCTTCTTCCTTGTTTTCTTCTTTCTTAGGTTCTTTTCTGCCTTCCTTCTTGTTTTCTTTCTTTTCTTCTTTTTCCGGTTTTGGCAGAAGTTCCTTGGCAGAAACGTTTACTCTTCCCTTTTCGTCGATCTCCATGACCTTGACCCGGATCTTGTCGCCGATCTTGAGAACGTCTTCTACTTTATCGACTCTCTCATGCTTGATCTTGGAGACATGAAGCAGAGCGTCCTGTCCCTTGAACAGTTCTACGAAGGCTCCGAACTTTTCCAGTCTGACAACGGTAGCGTCATAGACATCGCCGACCTTGGCTTCTCTGGTGATCTCGTCGATCATGGCCTTTGCCTTCTCGATCGCCTGCTTGGAGGTGTGGTAGATTACGACCTTGCCGTCGTCATCGATATCGATCTTGACGTCATCACATTTTTCGATGATATCGTTGATTACCTTGCCGCCTGTACCGATGACTTCTCTGATCTTATCTGTCGGAATCATGAATGTCACCATCTTAGGAGCATATTCGCTGACTTCTTTTCTAGGTTCAGCGATGGCGGTAGCCATATTGGCGAGGATTTCCATCCTGCCCTTGTGAGCCTGAGCCAGAGCTTCCTTGAAGATCTCTCTGGTAATGCCCTTGCACTTGATATCCATCTGCAAGGCGGTAATGCCGTCCTTTGTTCCTGCGACCTTGAAATCCATGTCGCCGTAATGGTCTTCCATACCCTGAATATCCGTCAGGATCGAATAGTTCTCGCCTGTCGTGATCAGACCCATTGCCACACCGGCAACAGGCGCTTTGATCGGAACACCGGCAGCCATCAAAGACATCGTACCGGCACAGATCGAAGCCTGCGAGCTTGATCCGTTGGATTCCAGAACTTCAGCGACAGTTCTGATCGCATACGGGAATTCTTCTTCTGTAGGCAACACCTGCAGCAGTGCTCTTTCGCCCAGTGCTCCGTGACCGATCTCTCTTCTGCCCGGATTTCCCATTCTGCCGACTTCACCGACACAGTAAGGCGGGAAGTTGTAGTGATGCATAAATCTCTTTTCTTCGACTTCCGTCAGGTCGTCGATGATCTGATTGTCACCCAAAGGACCTAAAGTGGTAACCGACAGTACTTGCGTCTGACCGCGGGTAAACAAGGCGGAACCGTGAACTCTCGGCAGCAGATCTACCTGAGAATCCAGAGGCCTGATTTCATCCAGAGCTCTGCCGTCAGGTCTGATCTTTTCATCGGAGATCAGTCTTCTGACTTCGTTGGCGATCGTCTGTTCGCAATACTCGCCAACCTGCTTAACCAGCTTATCGGCTTCCTTCTCGCTCAATGTCTCATCGTTGGCGAAATGTTCCTTCATCTCGTTGATGATACTGTCCTGAGCGGCGTAGGATTCCAGCTTGTCGTGAATGGATACGGCTTCTTCAAGACGCTTCTTGCCGTTTTCATCGACATAGTTTCTGACTCTTTCGTCGATCTCATAAAGAACGACTTCCATCTTTTCCTTGCCTACCTTGGCAATGATCTGCTCTTCCAGAGTGCAGAGTTCCTTGACCTTTTCGTGGCCGAACATCAGCGCATCCAGCATCAGATCTTCGTCAACTTCGTGCGCACCTGCTTCAACCATGTTCAAGGCGTCTTTTGTTCCGGCAACCGTCAAATCGATCAAAGATCTGGACAACTGTTCAACGGACGGATTGACAACAAACTGTCCGTCTACATAACCGACCTTGACGCCTGCAATAGGACCGTCAAACGGAATATTGGAAATGCACAGCGCCAGTGATGCGCCAAGCATCGCAGCCATTTCCGGCGAACAGTCCGTATCCACGGACAGCACCGTATTGACTACCTGTACTTCATTTCTGAAACCTTCCGCAAACAGTGGACGGATCGGTCTGTCGATCAGTCTCGCAGTCAGCGTAGCATGCTCGGAAGGTCTTCCTTCTCTTCTCAGGAATCCTCCGGGAATTTTGCCTACTGAATACAGTTTTTCTTCAAATGATACCGTGAGCGGGAAAAAATCCGAATCCTTGGCTACGCTTGATGCGCAAGCCGTAGACAGTGTCACCGTATCGCCATACCTTACCAGAACAGACCCCCCAGCCTGTTTAGCGACTTCACCGGTCTCGATGCTTAACTTACGACCGTAGAAGTCAAAATCAAATACTTCTTTCATCTTTTCTCTTCTTTCTTTTAGTTAAACGAATACATTCTAACACATAATCTTTTTTTAAACTATTATTTTATTTTTATTTCCATACAGAAAAATAAAAATATATTATAATAAGTACGTGGGATTAACTGAAATCAGTGTTGAAAAGTTCAATAATCTTGCCTATGCCGAACCGGATGGAAACGTGTTCCAGAATTCCTGCTGGGCAGATCACGAAGTGAAAAACGGATACAGGCCGGTCTTTTTTGAATATCTGAACGACTACGGAACGACGATGGCTCTGGCCATGTTTCTGCTGAAGAAGAATTCGGTATTCAACAGATTTACCGCCTACTGTCCGAACGGTTATCTCATCAACTGGTATGACGATGAGCTTTTAAAAGTGTTCAACGAAGAACTGGTCGCCAGTCTGAAGAAGTACAGGGTCAATCGCATCGTCATAGAACCGCATGTGGCTGTCGAAAAAGCCGGCAGACATGTGAGCGAAGTCCTGGAAAGCATCGGCTATCAGAAGACCAAAGAGATCTTTACTTATGAGATCGACGTAAACGGCTTTGAAAGAAATCTATCCGACAGCAATATCATCCTGAAAGTCAAAAGGACCGAAGGAGACATCTTTGAATACAGAGACTTCTTCAAGAACAACAGAAACAGTGAATATCTGGAACTCTACAATTCTCTCAAACCGTATACGGCTTTCTATACCGTCAGTCTGGATTCCTACAAGAGCAAGCGTGCTGCAAACGAAAACATCCAGGAATGCAAGATCTATATCGATGAACACAAGGACGACTACAAGTTTGAACAGAAGATCGCCGACAAGGAACAGGAGATCAATAGGATCAATCAGATCGTGGCGGGTATTGAAAGATACGAGAAATCGCACGGAACAGATCCGCTGATATACGGGATGGGCGTAACGGAATATTCCGGCAAGATAGGCAGACTTTTCTCGATTTCATTGGATCCGCAGAACTTTTTCAATGCCGAAGCGGAGCTGATTAATAAAATTGTTGAAGACGCGCACGAAAAAGGTTGTATAATAGTGGATGGTTCACAGGAGTTTTCTAATGCCAGAAAAACGGAACTGATTGGAGAATATACCTTGAATTTCTGATGCCAACTTAGCTCATCAGGTAGAGCAACGCACTCGTAACGCGTAGGTGGTAGGTTCAAGTCCTATAGTTGGCACCATTGAATACTAAAAGCATCCCTCTTCGGGATGCTTTTTTATTTCTCTTTCTTATATCTTCGATACAGCAGGGCGCAGGGAATGAAGACCAGTCCCATGACGATCATCAGGATTCCCATGTTCTGCATCATCATGCTTTTTCCTTTGAAATGCAGGGTCAGAACTCCTGCCAGAATCTCCAGCACTCCAACAAAGAATAACAGTCCCCTGGTCGAAAAAACAATGCCAAAGAAGGCGCAGATGATGTTGATGCCCGGAATGATGTAGATGGACAGGCGCAGCAGCGTAGCCGTAAAGTCCGTACCAGGCAGTATCTTCATGATCATCGCGTCATGTTCAAAATGATATGCCACAGTAAAGTACATGACAACCGCAACGATCAGTTCAACAATGGTGATGAATTTGGCGATCTTTTTCATCATAAGTACATTTTAATAGAAAATCTTCTTCAAATAAAGGCCGTTTGGATCGGCGTTGTATCTTCTGGTATTCTTCTGCGGATGTTCCAGCATATCCCTGATATCATCCAGAGTCTTCAATCCCCTGCCCAGATCGATCAGTGTTCCAACCATGATCCTGACCATGTTTCTGTAAAATCCGTCGCTTGATACCGTTATGATCAGAATGTCCTTTTTTCTGCTGATACGGAATTCCGTAATGTTTCTTGTCTGATCGGGATATTCTTTCAGACTGTTCGTATTAAACGAAGAGAAATCATGTTCTCCCAGCAGAAGCGCAGCACCCTGCTTCATCAGGTCGATATCCAGATCATAGAAACACTGATAGGCATATCCGTTGAGAAACACATCATATTCCCCGATGTTGATCAGGTACTCATAGGTCTTTTTCTTTACCGAGTAACGGGCATGGAAGCGATCCGATACCTTTTCTACCTTTAATACATGAATGTCTTTCGGCAGCAAAGAATTGATCGAAAACTTCAGCTTTCCAGGCTCTTTCTGCTTGTCTATATCAAAATGGAACACCTGCCCTCTGGCATGTACTCCGGCATCCGTTCTGGAGGACATGACAATGCGAATCTTCTTTGAGAAGATCTGATACAGCGCTTTTTCTATGACATCCTGTATCGCTACGGCGTTGATCTGCGACTGAAAGCCGGCATAATGACTGCCGTCGTATGCAACCGTAACCTTATATCTCATAAGTAGATCCTGGAAAGAATGCTACCCGCAAGCACTGCGGCACAGATCAGGATAAACAGATAATCCGTAAAGCGGAACTTCAAAATATGATATCTGGTTCTTTCTGCACCAGGCACATAACCTCTGGCTTCCATCGCATCGGCAAGTTCATAGGCTCTTTCAAAAGCGACAGAAAACAGCGGCACGATCAAAGAAAGAATCGAAGTGACCTTCTGGGCCAATGAACCGTTCTCGAAGTCGACACCGCGGGATTTCTGGGCATTCATGATCCTGATCGTTTCTTCGATGATCGTCGGAATGAAGCGTAAGGCAATGGATACCATCATGGCGATTTCATGGGTCGGGAAACGGAATGCTTCCAGAGGTTTCAGGATCCATTCAATACCTAAAGTAAGATCCAGCGGTTTTGTCGTGGCGGTCAGAAGTGTCGTAATCGAGATCATCAGCAGCAGTCTGGCTACCACAAACAACGTATTGAATACCGCATCATGATGAACAGGGATCGATCCGATCATAAACAGAACATCCCCTGTTCTAAGTGTAAGCACATTGATTACCAGCAGGAAGATCATCATCATGATCATCGGCTTAAAGGACTGGACAATCATCTTGATGCCGATCTTGGCCAGAAGCAAGGCAATCGCCTCAATAACGGCAATCGCCAGAAAAGCCCACCAGCTCTTCGGAATAAAGACGGCGGCGATCATCAGGAAAAGACCGATCAGTTTGGCGCGCGGGTCCAGTCTGTGCATGAAGGAATCGATAGGAATGTATTTACCGAAAACCATGTTGTTCATTTTCTCACCTGCCTGGCGATTTCTTCACTCAAAAGATCCAAAGTACGCGCCTTCTTGGAAAGTCTGAATCCTTTTTCCGTCAGTCTGTTTCTGAACGTGACGATCTGCGGTTCCAGCAGATCGAATTCTTTCAGTTTATCCGGATCATTGAACAGATCCAGCGTATCTCCGACATAGACGATCTTTCCATGCGATAGAACGACCGTTTCATCACAGACGTTATAAACCATCTCGTTGTCGTGAGAAACGATGATGATCGTCTTGTTCATCTTTCTGTTCAAAGAGACGAACAGATCCGTCATCTCCTTGGCGCCTTTCGGATCCAGACCGGCCGTCGGTTCATCCAGAACGATGATCTTCGGATCGCAGGCTATGATACCGGCAATCGCCACTCTTCTTTTCTGTCCTCCGGATAATTCCAGAGGTGAAGACTGGTAGACGTTTTCCGATATTCCTACCAGTTTTAAGGCTTCTTTGGCTCTTTCTTCCGCCTCTTTTGCAGGATAGCCGAAATTCAAAGGCCCGAATGCCACATCCTTCAGTACCGTCTCCTCAAACAGCTGGTATTCCGAGAACTGGAAAACAAGACCGACATCCTTTCTCAGCGGCTTCAGAAATCTGATCTTCTGATTGGCGACCAGATTGTAATCCAGGATCTCCAGACTTCCTTCGCTAGGCAGAAGCAGGGCGTTGAGATGTTCGACCAGTGTGGATTTGCCCGAACCGGTCTCGCCGATGATGGCGGTAATGATGCCTTCCTTTAGTTCCAGGTTGATATTGTCCAAAGCCTTATGTGCATAAGGCATGTCCTTGTCGTAGATATAACTCAGTGATTTGAACGATATCGCCATAGTTCTTCAGCCATCCCTTCCAAATCTCTTGCCTTAAGCTTGATTCTCTTCTTCATAAATGTATCTCTGATCTGTTCAATAAACGGAACATCCAGGTCGATCTTCCTTAGCAGATCCGCCTTCGCAAAAACCTTCTCAGGCTTGTCATGCATGAACAGTTTTCCTTTATTCAGCACCACACAGTCATCCGACTGCAGGACTTCTTCTATGTCATGGGTGATCGAAATGACGGTAATGTCATCTCCTCCCGCCAGATCGTACATCAGTTTCTTGATTTCTTTTTTTCCTTTCGGATCCAGCATCGATGTGGCTTCGTCAAAGATGATGATCTCCGGCTTCATTGCCAGAATGCCCGCGATAGCGACTCTCTGCTTCTGCCCGCCTGAAAGATTCTGCGGTTCATAATCCAGAAAACTGCTTAATCCTACCTTCTGCGCATATTCATCGATGATCGCTTCCATGTCGGCGGATTCAATGCGTCTGTTTTCCAGACCGAAAGCGATATCGTCTCTGACCGTTGATCCGATAAACTGATTATCCGGGTTCTGGAAGACGATACCCATTCTTTCTCTGATCTTAGGCATGTTTTCTTCAGATACCGGAAGGGAATCGATACGGATGGAACCTTCCTGAACCGGAAGCAGACCGGCCATCAGCTTGGCCAGCGTGGACTTTCCGGAACCGTTATGACCGATAATCGTCGTATAGCTGCCTTTTTCAATCGAAAAGCTGATGCCGTCTACGGCTTTCTGTTCCCCATTGTAGGAATATCCTACATCTTTTAATTCAATCAGACTCATACTACTTGATTATACTCTATCTTTCATTAAAAACACCGCTAAAGCAGTGTTGTTTTCTTCTTAAGAGCTTCATATGCTTCTCTTAGATCGTCAATATCCTTGACCGTCATCTCCATCGGACACATGCCGTCTCCCCTGCGGTTGACGATATAATCGGTCAGTTCATCACAGCTGTACTCCACGCCGTATTTTTCGAAGATGTCTTTTCCGGTCTGCGACAGAACGATCGCATGGACCTTCTTAACACCCGATAAGCTCAGAAGCATTGCGCTTGCTTTTCCGATGATCTTATCGGCAACCTCCAGGCCCATGAAAAAGTCTTCTTTTTCGTTGATCCTGTCGATGACCGGACGTATTCCGCTGTCATAAGAAAAATAACCGTTAGAAGCTACAATCGAATAGTTTTTTTCCAGTAATGTATCTCTTAATTCCATTATTGATTATTATATAACACTTTTTTTGAGTATAATAAATAGTAGAAAAAGGAGAATTCATTTATGCCATTAGTTACATCAAAAGAAATGTTTAAAAAAGCGTACGAAGGCGGTTATGCCATCGGTGCTTTCAATGTCAACAACATGGAAATCATTCAGGGTATTACTGAAGCGGCAAAAGAATGCAATGCCCCTGTCATTTTACAGGTTTCCAAAGGTGCAAGAGCTTATGCCAACAGAACCTATCTGGTAAAGCTGGTAGAAGCCGCCGTCATCGAAACAGGACTTCCTATCGTTCTGCATCTGGATCATGGCGATTCTTTTGAAACCTGCAAGTCATGCATCGACGACGGTTTCACTTCCGTCATGATCGACGCTTCTTCAAAACCGTTCGAAGAGAATATCGCCATCACCAAGCAGGTCGTTGAATACGCCCATGCCCACGGCGTTGTCGTTGAAGCAGAGCTCGGTACGCTGGCAGGCGTTGAAGACGATGTCAAGGTTGCTGCCGAAGATTCATCCTACACAAAACCGGAAGACGTTGAAGAATTTGTCAAGAGAACAGGCTGCGATTCACTGGCCATCGCCATCGGTACTTCCCATGGCGCATACAAGTTCAAACCGGAACAGTGCACCAGAAACGAAGAAGGCATTCTGGTACCGCCTCCTCTAAGATTCGACATTCTCGAAGAAGTGCAGAGAAGACTCCCTGGCTTCCCGATCGTTCTGCACGGTTCATCTTCCGTTCCGCAGGAATATGTCAAGATGATCAACGAGAACGGCGGCAACATGCCTGATGCCGTAGGCGTTCCTGAAGATCAGCTCAGAGAAGCTTCCAAGCTTGCCGTCTGCAAGATCAACATCGACTCCGACCTGCGTCTGGTCATGACCGGTACGATCCGTAAATTCTTCAACGAACATCCTGAAAAGTTCGACCCTAGAGAATATCTCAAACCGGCAAGAGCCAATATCAAAGAAATGGTAAAACACAAGATCATCGATGTACTAGGCTGCGATAACAAGATCTAAATCATAAAAAGAAAACGGTGTATCACTTCGATACGCCGTCTTTTTTTATTCTCTTGAAGAGTCTTGCGCTGTGGAATGTCATATCCGTTTCATCGATATAGAAATGCAGGATGGCCTTCCAGTTCTTGGTTGCCGTACTTAGGGTGATGTATGCATCATCGATATGATCTTCTGCATAGCTGAACAGTTTTTTTCCTATGCCTTGATTCCGGTATTCTTTCCGTACATAGATCTCCATGATTTCAAAGCATTTCGTTCCATCCGGCATTATCGAAGTCTGGTTTTTGGATTCTTCGCTGTGACCAAACAGATACGCTGCGATTTTTCCATCCTCTTGGGCGAGAACGATCCTGTTCCCCCTGATGTCTTCTTCCCGATTGGAACGGTAGCCGTAGCAGCTGTCTTCTTTCTCCCACTCGACGGAAAGATCTATCAGTTCTTTCAGGATCTCCTCGTTCAGTTCCACTTCCGATATCTTCATTTCTTTTCATCGATCAGGCAGACCGCCTCCGCCATTGCACCTTCTCCCTTCCCAATAAATCCCAGACCTTCTCCACAGGTCGCCTTGACATTGATCCGATCGATATCGCAATGCAGGTGTTTTGCTATGTTGCTTCTCATTTCATCGATGTACGGGGCCATTTTAGGCTTCTCAATGATGATCAGAGAATCGATGTTGACTACCTCATATCCATGTTCGAGAAGTATCTCATAGGTCGCATCCAGCAGTTTCAGGGAAGAAATGCCTTCGTATTTCGGATCCCTATCCGAGAAATGCGTACCTATATCCTTAAGCCCCATCGCACCGATCAGAGATTCGATGACGGCATGCAGCAGGACATCCGCATCGGAATGGCCCAATAACCCTTTTTCGTATGGGATCTTCACACCTCCGATCACCAGATCTCTGCCTTCTGAGAGTCTATGAATATCCTTGGACTGACCAATTCTCATATGAGTTCCACCTCCCTGATATCATCCACTACTTTATCGTAGTTTTCCAGCAGGACATCTTTGGCCTGATGACCTTTCGCTACCAGCACACAGTCTATCCCCATGGCTCTGGCAGTATCCAGATCATGCAGAGAATCGCCGATCATCATACAGTCGTTCGGATTCTTGTCCTTGATCCAGTTCCTGGCTACATCGATCTTGGAATAGGCATATATGTCGCCTAAACCCAGCACTTCATCGAAGTATTCCTCGATTTCCAGTTCTTGCAGCTGTTTCTTCAGCTCTACGAGACTTGAAGCGCTCAGAAGGATATTCCTGTTGCCTTTCGCATGATTCTTTTCCAGAACCTCTATGACACCGTCGTAGACCCTGTATTCATCCCTTAAAGCCCGATACCAGCTGAACCAGTAGGCTCCCACTTCTTCATAGGAATTCCTGTTCCAGTCGAAACCGACCTGCTCATAGTAGCTCTTTACCGGAAAAGTAAAGATATGCAGATATTCGTCCATTGTCAAAGGTCCTCGGTTCAGACCGAAATGTTCGATCGTATGATTCTCGGCCTTGAGACATACCTCTATGTCATCAAGAACCGTACCGTTAAAATCAAAAACGACATACTTCATACGTTCATTATACAAAAAAAGACTCCTTCGAGTCTTTAATAATTCTCCTTCTCAGAGACGATGTCAGGATCTTCTTCGCCCTCTTCCGGTTCATCTTCGTCCAGTTCGATCTGCGAGATATCCACATGCGATTCCTCGAATTTGCGACGGTTGATCAGGTCCCATCTGTTTCCCTTCAGCGATACAAATCTTGAATCCAGAGTCATGTCCGCATAGAACTGCGCAACCTGATCGTTTCTAACGCCGTATACCTTGGAAACCTCTTCCCACAGCTTCTTGAACTGAATCGCACGTTTCTTCTTGGACATGATTTCAAAAGCAACATCCGTCATTGATTTAGCACAAGCCATTATTCGTAAACTCCTAATAATACTTAATCTCTATTGTTCTGTTTTCATCATTAATGATGTAACGTACTATCAATATATCACTATTCAATTTAAAATCAACCACTTTTACATCAAATCTTAGAATTCCTTCTTCGGTGATGATTTTAGCGTATGCATCCTCCTTCAGATGCAGTTCCAGCATATGGTCTTCCGCCTGCCTGAAAAAGCTAAGACCGTCTTCATAGATGCAGAACTCGCACTGCGCGCCTTCCTGATCGGCATACATAAAACAGCGCCTGTCGGAAACATCTTCCACAAGCGTTTTCTCCAGATAACCGGTATCGGGATGGCTGAGTACTACTTCTACCATAACTGCATTTATTAAAACCTAATCGTTTAATTAAGTCAATATTAATGTTAAAATAACTAGGATGGAATACAAGAACAAGAAAGTACTGGTAGTCGGTCTGGCAAGATCAGGCATGGCTGCGATCAAGATACTGCATAAACTGGGTGCGCAGATTACTCTCTCGGAGAGAAAAGAACCGAATCAGAAAGAAAAAGAATACCTGGAGTCTATCGGCGTAGAGATTCTCGATCAGGACATGTCCGTTTTTGAACGGGACTTTGACCTTGTGATCAAGAATCCGGGCGTTCCTCCGGTATCTCCTATCGTAAGAAAGCTGGAAGAAAGAAAGATTCCGATCATTACGGAAATCGAACTGGCATATCAGGTATCCAAGCCTCAGCATTACATCGCCATCACCGGAACAAACGGAAAGACGACAACGACGGCACTGATGTATGAACTGCTGAAAACGGCATTTAAAGAGAAAGCTCATGTCGGAGGCAATATCGGTACACCTCTGTGCGAACTTGTTCTGGAACACGATCTCATGGAAGAAGAAGGTCATTATATCTCTTTGGAGATCTCCAATCATCAGCTGGTCGATATCGACGTTTTCAGGCCGGAAATCGCAGTCATCATCAATCTGACTCCAGATCATCTGGAAACCATGGGTTCTCTGGATGCCTACTATAAATCCAAAACGGAAGTCTATCGGAACATGAAAGACGATGATGTTTTCCTGTACAATGCCGATGACGCAGTCCTGAAAGAATACACAGAGAAATATCCGGTTCACTGTCGGATCAGAGCTTTTTCTCTGGAATCGCAGAACACTTTCTCATTCCTGAAAAACGGATACATCTTCATCGACGATGAAGCCGTACTGCCGTTGAGCAGCATATCCCTGGTAGGAAAACACAATATCCAGAACGTCATGATCGCAGTCACGGCCGCGAAGCTTCTGGGTATATCCAATGAAGACATCATCAAGACAATAGAAGCATTTAAAGGCGTAGAACACCGCATCGAGTTCGTTCGGGAAAGAAACGGAGTCAGATACTACAACGACTCCAAGGGAACCAATACCGATGCGACGATTACGGCTCTGAATTCTTTTGAGAAAGGCGTCATTCTGCTTGTTGGGGGCTACGAGAAAGGTCTGGACATGACAGAGATGAGAAAACACCTCGGCTGCGTAAAAAAGATCATCGGTTTCGGTCAGTCCGGCAGAAGGATAGCGTTCGATCTTTGTAAAGATCCGATCATCGTCACAACACTGGACGAAGCCGTTCGTGAAGCGGAAAAACTGGCGGTCGCAGGCGACACCGTTCTTCTTTCCCCTACCACTTCCAGTTTCGACCAGTATTCCGGATATGAAGAAAGAGGAAGACATTTCAAGGAAATCGTAAACGCATTATGAAAAGAGAATACATAGGTGTCTTCGACTCCGGAATCGGAGGACTGACTGCCGTAAAACATCTAATTGAAGAACTGCCGAATGAAAATGTCGTTTTTCTTGCGGATACCTTGAACATGCCGTACGGTTCCAAGTCGAAGGAACAGATCATAGAATGCTCGCTGAATGATTTTGATATCCTTAACAGATATGATTTAAAGGCTCTCCTCATTGCCTGCAATACGGCAGATTCCGCTGCCAGAAAAACCTTGCAGAAACAGACATCGGTTCCTGTACTGGGGGTGATCGAAGCGGCAGCAAGAGAAGCCTGCAGAGAGACAAAAAACAGAAAGATCGGCGTTCTGGCGACTCCAGCTACGGTAAGATCAGGAAAATATGAAAAAGCCGTTCATGCAATTGATACGGATATTGAAGTTTATTCAATTGCCTGTCCTGAACTCGCTCCGATGATCGAATCAGGAAAGACCGCCGATGATCCTGAAATGGCAGAGATCCTTAAGGCTTATCTGAAGCAATTGAAAGACAGACAGATCGATACGGTCATTCTTGGCTGTACCCACTATGACGTTCTTCAAAAGAAAGTGAAAGACCTGCTTCCGGATATTCATGTGATATCTTCCTCTGCGTGTGCCATCGGTGATCTGAAGGAACTCTTGATGAAGCGTGATCTTTTGAATAAAGACTGTGAACCAGAGAGGATCTATCTGGTGACGGCTGATCCAGAGAGATTTAAAAAAACTGCCTCTGCGATCCTGAAAAACATAGAAATCGACAAAGCATAATCCGGATACATCGAAAAGATGCACCGTTTTTCATTAACGAAAGGAAATACGATATGTTGGAATTCAGATTTGATACCCAGCTGCTGATTGCAGGACATGGTCTTTCGGAAGATGAAATCTTCGATTACATCGCTCAGAACTTTGAAGGCGACAGCCTGCTGGTAATAGGCGACGAAGACCTTATCAAGATCCACTTTCATACCAACCGGCCATGGGAGATTCTGGAATACTGTTCTTCATTAGGCGATATTCACGATATCGTCGTTGAAAACATGCAGCGTCAGGCCGACGGTCTGAAAGGATAGTGCATCACAAGCCGATTCTTCCTGTTTAGAGTTTATCACTTGGAAAGAAGATGAAAAGACCGTCAGACGGTCTTAACCGGTTCAGAAATGATTACATAAAAATCAGATGTCCATAGACATCTGATTTTTTTCTAGTAGTTCTCGGCGTTGACTTCGAAGTATGACTTCGGATGTGCGCATACCGGGCACATTTCCGGAGCCTTAGGTCCTACAACGATATGACCGCAGTTGCGGCATTCCCATACCTTGACCTCGGATTTGGCGAATACTTCTTGCGCTTCAACGTTGTGCAATAACGCTCTGTATCTTTCTTCGTGGTGTTTCTCGATCGCTCCTACCATTCTGAACTTGATAGCCAGAGCCTTGAAACCCTCTTCTTCTGCCGTCTTTGCGAAGTCCTCGTACATGTCTGTCCATTCGTAGTTTTCACCATCTGCAGCGGCAGCCAGATTCTCAGCGGTCGTTCCGATGCCTTCCAGTTCCTTGAACCACATCTTGGCGTGTTCTTTTTCGTTGTCTGCGGTTTTCAGGAAAAGTGCGGCGATCTGTTCATATCCTTCTTTTTTTGCCGTAGAAGCAAAATAAGTGTACTTGTTTCTAGCCTGCGATTCACCCGCAAAAGCAGCCTGCAGGTTTTTTTCTGTCTGTGTACCAGCGTATTTGTTTGCCATAACTGTCTCCTTTTTTCGTTTGCTACCTTAAGTATAGAATCTAAGCGGAAATAACTCAAGCGATCAGCTCTGTTTTGTGTTTAGACGCACTTTCAGTTCGTACAGGATGTCTTTCCGGTTGATGATGACCATCACAAGGAAGAGAACAAAAGAAGCCGTAGAGAAAGCAAATGCGACCCAGTTGGTGATCGGCCAGCTGTGAATGGAATACGGGATGCTTGCCAGACACAACAATCCCAGAAGCATGATGGAACTTAAGTGCCGCGCCTTTCTGTCGTAGGTTACATAGAAAACGATGATCATCAGCAGCAGGAAGGTAAACAGAACGATCGGGATGACGGTCTGAGCCCATCCCCTGGCCAGAAAATGTTCAATCAGAAGCAGCAGAACAGCCAGGTAGAAAGAGATCCTGATCGTATGGGAAAAGATGGAGAATTCTACCATTCTTAAGGAGAACACCAGTTTCCAGATACTGAACAGGGACCAGATGACGATCAGACTCCACATCTTTCCTCTTACCAGAAGATTTACCAGCAGGCATACAGCGGATGCGCACAGGAAAACGATCCTGACGATATTGCGCAGAGTACGGTAGAAGGAGCTCTGTCTCTCCGGTATCGGATAAATGATCCTAGGATTCATATTCGACGCTCCCTTCCGTTTCTATGGCGAGTCCGTCTTCTTCTAAAAGACGGTAGACTTCTTCTTCAAATACCGTTTCATGACAGTTTTTGATCACGGTAAAGACGGCTTTTTTCCTGTAAGTGACCATGGAACTTGTCACCCTGTTTGGAATACCCGGCATCAGAATAAACTGGAATCTGTCTACTTCATCCTGAAGTTCCTGAGGCATTTCGATGACTCCAAGGTTGGACAGGGTACAGCCGATGATGCTGTTGCTCAGATAGCCATAGACCGTCTGAACGATCGGTACTTTTATAAACAAAGGAACAAAATTCAGCGAAGCAATCAGTTTTCCGGTGATCTTCATCATCTGATTCATATGAGTTTCATCGCCTTTGTCTTTGATCTGGGCAGCGATATCTTCTATCAGTTCTTTCTTGTCTTCGATCTGCGAGAGATTCTCGGTCGCATTGAAATACATCGAGTAGTTGCGTAATGTAACGGAATGATTGAACTTGCGCATGTTGACAGGAATCTGGATGTTGAAGATACCGTCGTTCCTGACGATCGACTTCTTTGCCGCCAGCATAAGTATTGCGCACAGATAAGCCGTAACGGTGCCGTTGTAGGACCTGCTTACCTTCTTCAGCTCATCGCTGTCCATAATGAAATGGATGATCCTGGTAACGCCGGCCTTGGAAAGCTTTCCATCAAGTTGAATCGATTTCTTATCGACGAATTTCGAGAAATCCCCTTTGCCCTGGGCATTCTTGAATTCATTGACCAGTTCCGCCTCGTCAGGCTGTTCATCCGGATCCTTTACACAGCAACCGTAAGTGAAGATCTTCCCATGCAGCCTGAAGTACTCACCCAGCAGAGTCTTCAGGAAGACCATCCCGCCGCTTCCGTCAGTAATGGAATGAAAGAACTCTACGCTGATGCGTTTTTTATAATATAGGACACGCAGAGAACGGTAGCTTCTCAACAGTATCGATATCGGCTTGCACGGAACGTCTTTCTCTTCTTCTGCCTGCAGGATATGATTTGTCGTTTCCAGATAGTGCCAGAAAAAACCGTTCTTGATGACAGCGGAGAAAGTCGGAAAACGCTTCATGGTGAAATCCAAAGCCAGCTGCAGCAGTATCGGTTCAATGTCTTCTTTCAGTTCAACGGAAAGTCTGAACATCGGCATCTGTCCGAATTTCATGCCTAACGGATAAATGATGGCGGCATTGTCCAGCGGGTAGGATCTGCGCTGATTCGATGCAAAGAAATCTCCCAGATGATTCGGATCTATTCTTTCGCAGATCTCATTAACATCGCACCCTTGATCCTGATAATACTCAAAAGCACGGATAAAGTGCTGAAAGATCAAATTCTTTCCATATAGAGGAAGATCCAGTTTCTGATCCAGGGCATTAAAAAAATCATCGATCCTTACGCTTTCAGCTTCAGACCGACCGCTCTTCAGTTTCTGCAGATGAAGATTCTGTTTCTGTTTCATTTTGATCTATCTCATCTTTATTAAAAGATTTGTATACAAGGATGGCGGCCCCAACAGGAATCGAACCTGTAACTATCCCTTAGGAGGGGATTATTTGATCCATTAGACTATGGGGCCACACAACTATTATACATAAATAAAAGAAAATAGGTCTACTAACCTATTTTCGATTTACAAGGAATTTAAATGAAAAAACTTTTTACACTATTAATATATATCAGTAATGTGAAAATATTGTGAAACTTTACAGCATTTATGTAAATATTTACTGAAAATTGTTTTCATACAATAAAAAAGAGAGGAATAGTTCTTTTATTCCTCTCCCTACGTCGTGTTAAGATGCGTTATGCTTTAGTACATTCCGCCCATTCCGCCGGCAGGCATTGCCGGTTCCGGTTCTTTTACAGTACCTACGGCTGCTTCAGTCGTAATCAGAAGTCCGGCAATAGATGCGGCATTCAGAAGTGCGGATCTCGTGACCTTGCACGGATCGACGATTCCTGCCTTGAACATGTCTACCCATTCTCCGCTCTTGGCGTTGAAACCGACATTGTTCTTCTGTTCCAGCTGTCTGTCGACAATATCCTTGCCGTTATGTCCGGCATTCTCGGCAATCTGGTACAGCGGCTTCGTCAGGGATTCAAAGACGATGGAAATGCCCTTCTGTACATCCGGATCTTCTGCCGTAACCTTGCTCTTCATATCCTTGTAGATGGACATCAGTGCACATCCGCCTCCGGTTACGATACCTTCCTCGATCGCGGCTCTTGTAGCGTTCAAAGCATCTTCGATTCTCAGTTTCTTTTCCTTCAGTTCCGTTTCCGTTGTAGCACCTACTTTAATCACAGCTACGCCGTTGGTCAGCTTTGCCAGACGTTCCTTCAGATTCTTCTTGTCGTACTCGGAAGTCGTTCTCTCGATCATGTTCTGGATCTCGGTGATTCTTTCCTTGAACGCTTTCTTGGAACCTGTTCCGTCGATGATGGTCGTATTGTCTTTTTCAACTACGACTTTCTTGGCGCTTCCCAGATCCTTCATGCTTAAATCCTTCAGCTGCATGCCCAGATCCTTGGAAACGAATGTAGAGCCGGTCAGAATGGCGATATCCTGCAGGTTGGCTTTCTGATTGTCGCCGAAGCCAGGAGCCTTGGTTGCGACAACATTGAACGTGCCTCTCAGTTTATTCACGATCAGTGTAGATACAACCTCGTTCTCGATGTCGTCTGCAATGATCAGCAGCGGCTTGTTGGCCTGAACGATCTGCTCCAGTACAGGCAGAACATCCTGAATGGTGGAGATCTTCTGATCCGTTACCAGAATGGCAGGATTCTCCATGACTACATTCATCTTTTCTCTGTCTGTAACCATATATGGTGAAATATAACCCTTGTCGTATCTTAAACCTTCTGTAACCTCTAAGGAAGTATCAAAACCCTTGGATTCATCGACATTGATCACGCCGTTCTTTCCGACCTTTTCCATAGCTTCAGAAACGATATTGCCGATCTCCTGCGATCCGCTTGATACGGCCGCTACATTGGCGATCTCGGCGGATGAATCGATCTTTCTGGCTGAACTGAGCAGTTTCTCGGCAACCTTCTTTGAAGCGATCTCAATGCCTTCCCTTAACAGAACAGGATTGGATCCTTTCTCAACGGCATCCAGTCCGGAATGAATCATGGCCTGCGCCAGCAGTGTTGCGGTTGTCGTACCGTCACCTGCGGAGTCGTTGGTATGGTTTGCAACTTCATAGATCATCTTTGCACCCATGTTTTCAAAGGTATCTTCCAGTTCGATCTCCTTGGCGATGGTAACGCCGTCGTTGACGATCAGCGGTGAACCGTAGCCTTTGTCCAAGACAACATTTCTTCCCTTAGGACCTAAGGTGATTCTAACGGCATCCGCCAGCGTATCAACACCCTTCAATACAGAATCTCTTGCATCTTTTGAATACTTTACTATCTTTGCCATAATATGCCTCCTATTTCACGATAGCCAGGATATCTTCTGCCTTAATCAGAATATAGTCTTCCTCGCCGTCCTTTATATCCGTTCCGGAATACTTCTTGTACATGACCTTGTCGCCCTTCTTCAAAGGCATCTCATAGGTATGATCGTTGATCTTCACTTCCTTGCAATCGCTGACTTCCGCTACGATCGCATACTCTTCACTCTCCTCTTTCTGAGAGATGATAATTCCGCTTTCCGTCTTTTTGGAAGCTTCAACTTTTTTCAGTAAAACATTGTTATATAATGGTTTAATCATATAAAAACCTCCTGTTCACACATTCATTATAACCCTTTATAGCACTCTGTCAATAAGAGTGCTAAACATTGGCACATCATTATCACTCGATAAAAAAGAGACGTTTCCGTCTCTAGTTATAACCGAGTATTTTGATCAGCGTTATATTGGTATAAGTATAGGCTTCCAGCGGATAGTCCTTCATGTCGATGCTGTTGGAATCGACCAGGATGTGACCGTCAACGACCTTTGATACCATGACGGTATGGGACAGCCCTCCGTTTCCTACCATTATGATGTCTCCGGGCTGTGCATAGAAAAGATTAACATCGGTTTCCGCAGCAAGACCTTTTCCTTCGTTGTACTTGGCATAGTTGTAGAAGTATCCGACATTGACCCAGGATCTGGTTCTGCCCGATGCCGTTTCATCTTCGTTGATCCCGGGATCATAGTCCGGATCTTCAACATAGCACTTCCACTGTTCCTCGCC
>JAILBD010000265.1 GCA_024681275.1 Erysipelotrichaceae bacterium | reverse complement strand
CCCATAAAATAAGCTTTGTTCATATCATTTCTCCTCATAGACGATCCTGCCGTCGCAGATCGTCATGAATACTTTGAGAGCCCTGACTTGCTCGACCGGGGTCCCGAATAGATCACCGTTCAGGATCGCGATATCGGCCTTCTTGCCGGCTTCAAGCGTTCCGATCTGGTCTTCTTTTCCCAGGTTATAGGCACCGCCGTAAGTCCAGGCTTTCAGCAGTTCCGCTGTGCTCAGCGTGTTTTCTTTGTTGAATGGTTCTCCGCCTTCCGGGAAGTAGCCGCCGACGGCGTGATAGACCGATTCCGGGATGTCATCTATCAGCAACGGCAGGTCGGTGCCGCAGCTGATCACGACGCCGCTGTCAGCCATCTTCCTTCTGTTCCAGTAATATCGGCCTCTTTCTTCACCGATCTTTTCGTTGATCATGGCGATCTTGCCGGAACGGTCGGCGATCGACTGGATCTGCGGATAGATCTCGGCGATGACGCCCAGTTTTCCCATCCTTTCCAGATCGGCGGGATCGGAGAATTCCAGATCGGTCATGGCCTGACGGAGGATGACTTTGCCGTTCTCGTCTCTCCGGCAGCTCTCATAGATGTCCAGCGTCCTGGCGATGGCTCCATCGCCCTGGGCGTGCAGCGAGAAACGGAAGCCGCGTCTGTCTGCTTCCCTGGCGTCTCTGGCCAGTTTGTCCCAGTCGATGTTCAGAGCGCAGCAGAAATCCTTGCCTTTGTAAGGCTTCTTGAGTTCGGCATTGTATTCACTGACGGATCCATCCGTCATCTGATTGTATCCGGAGAAGGTGACCTTATCTCCTTTGAACTTTTCTCTCATCGTTTCGCCATAGGAGAAGTCCGCTTCCCTGGCGACTGGCTGAGACATGAAGTTGACCCTTAAGGTCAGGGCGTCGTCTTCTTCCAGTTCAGAAAGGGTGTCGGTGAAGGTGTAGAAGTCATCGAAGCCCATCTCTTTGATGGAGGTGATGCCTCTTGCGTTCATCATCTTCATGTATTCGATGAACTGCGGTCTGATGAATCCCTTGTTGCCCAGGATATATGGGAAGAGGGCGACATAGGCTTCCGGGTAGCAGGTGTCAGGCGTGAAGTGATAGGAATCGATCGCGGCCGTGTTCATGCAGCAGGTCTCGCAGCCTTTGGCGAAGAGGACGACAGGACGTTCTTTGAATTCCTCATCCAGGACTTCCCTGCTGATGGTGAGACGCAGGTCGTGTCCGAAAAGCGGCTCGTCTTGCTCAAGAGCCTCTTCATATCCTTTCAGGACCTTCAGAGCCTGGTGTTCGCTAATGCAGTCCAGCAGATCGGCACCGAGGAAGCGCACGACATAACCGGTAAAGAAACAGTGGACATCGATGAATCCGGGTGAAACCGTCCTGTTTCCCAGCGAGATGATCCTCGTGTTTTCGCAAATGAGGTCTTTCGGGACCAGACCTTTGCCTACATTGCAGATCCTGTCGTCTTTGATCGCGACGTAGCCGGAAAAAGGGTCCTGTTCAAGGGCAGTAAAAATACTGTCAGATACGAGAATGAGATCAGCGTTTTCGTGCATATGATGATCCTCCTTGCGGTATATAAGATAAGTTAAAAATAGCACATATATGTATTCTTATCAATAAAGATGTTGGTAAAAGGATGGAAAAAGGGATAACAATTAGGCAAAATACCAGACATTATAGATAAAAACAGAGGAAAAATATATAGTTGAGATATACAAGATAAGAGAATGAAAGCCCTTTAACTGTTTGAAATAAAATTAACTTGCATATTCATTCAGATAGTAATATGATGGAATTAAAGAGCAGGGAAGATTGCAAAGAGGAGGGCAGATGGTTTTCTTTGCATGTTCCAAACAAAATATTTAGGAGGGGTTAAATGGAAACCAAAAACAAGAACGAGCTTGGCAGAAAGCTTGGCCTGGGAGCTGTTATCGCGCTTGGCGTCGGTACCACAGTAGGTTCAGGTATTTTCTCTTCTCTGTCAGAAGTCGCTAATGCTTCAGGTAGCATGTTATTCCTGTTCCTGGCATTTATCATCGGCGGTCTTTTACAGATCCCGGCTAACTTCTGCTATGCAGAGCTGGCGTCCGCATATCCTGAAGATGGCGGACAGTATGTCTATTTCCGTGAGGCAGGGTCACGCTTCCTGGCGTTCCTCTGCGGCTGGATCAGTATCTTAGCAACTGACCCACCTTCAATCTCGATCATGGCTCTGGCGATCGTCAACCACCTGGCTTTCTTTGTTCCGATGTCAAATCTGACTCTGAAGCTGGTCGCTGTTGCGTTCGTCCTGATCTTCATGTTCCTGCATCTGAGATCCGTTGAAGGCGGCGGCGCTTTCCAGACCGTCATCACGGCTTTCAAGATCATTCCGTTCGTACTGATCATCGGTATCGGTCTCTTCAATCTGAATTCTCATTTATTATTATCGAACCAGCCTCTGGCAGGTGCCGGAACATTGGGCCTGACAGCTCTGATCGCCGGTGTTGCCGGAACGACCTGGTCATACGATGGCATGGCGGCTGCCTGCTACATGTCCGGTGAGATCAAAGATCCGCACAAGAACATGCCTAAAGGTCTGATCCTGACTGCGATCGTCGTCCTGGCTCTCTATGGCGGCCTGACATTCGTTGCTTCCGGTCTGCTGACAGTCGATGAGATCGCCGCTTCCGATGCGCCGATCGCTCTGATGGCTTCTAAGCTTCCGGTCATCGGCAATGTCGCCGGTGTCGCTGTTGCGATCATGGCGATCATCGTCGTCCTGGGTTCGCTGTCATCATGCATCCTTTTCCAGCCTCGTATCGAGTATGCTATGGCAAAGGACAACCTGTTCTTCAAAGAGTTTGAAAGAGTTCATCCGAAGTGGGAAACTCCTTACTTCTCGATCCTGGTCCAGTGCGCACTGGGCATCATCCTGATCTTCGCGACAGATATCGCCGGTCTCTTAGGCTACTTCACGATGATCGCTCTGGTCAAGAACGCTCTGACTTTCGCTACGATCTTCGTATTGAGAAAGAAAGGCGCTGCCGGCGGTTACAATCCGACTTACAAGTGCCCGATGGGTCTGCTGATGCCTGCGATCGCCATCTTCATGACTTGCACACTGATCTATGGTGAGATCACTTATGCACCGATCCCTAGCCTTATCTGTGCCGCATTGGCGTTCATCACCGGTTATCCGGCATACCGCTACTTCGAGAGCAGAGGCAAGAAATCTGCTTAATCGCAAGAAAAGAAAACATTGAATGTATGGATACAGGACTTCCCGCAGGGGAAGTCCTGTATGACTGTAGATCTTCCCTTCTCTATTAAATTGAAGATTCATATCCATACGCATACCGTTTGGAGTATCCGTATGGACAGGAAACGGAGGTTTGAAAATGAAACTGGCAGCAGTAGGAAGCAACTGTATCGACCATTACAACAACATCGACAACGGCAGATCCTATCCGGGAGGCGGTCCCGTCAATATGGCGGTCTACACCGTGCGAAACGGCGGGCAGGCGTCCTATATCGGTCCGATCGGAACAGACGATTACGGAAAGATCATGTACGACGCCGTCAAGGCAAAGGGCGTCGATGTCTCACACATGCATATCGTCGAAGGAAAGACGGCCGTCACGGAAGTCGAACTGATCGACGGAGAAAGGGTCTTCGGCGATTATGACGAGGGCGTGTTGAGCAGCTACAGACTTTCCGATGAAGATATCGATTTCATCGCCAAACACGATGTCGTCGTCTGCGATCTCTGGGGCAAGGTCGAGGGGCAGTACAAGGATCTCAAGGAAAGAGGGATCAGGACTGCGTTCGACTGTGCGACGAGACCTGAGGATGCAGAGGCGCAGACAGCCATGCCGTACAGCGACTATCTCTTTTTCTCAAGCGACGAGGGAGACAACGAGGAACTCAGGGCTCAGATGAAACGCTATCAGGAAAAGGGTCCGAAACTGGTGGTCGCCATGCTGGGGACTGACGGGAGCCTCTGCTATGACGGAAAGGAGTATCACCGCTACGGCATCGTCGAATGTGATGATGTCGTGGATTCCATGGGTGCCGGAGATTCCTATATCGCCGGATTCCTCGGCGCTGCGATCGATGGAAAAGAGATCGAAGAATGCATGCACGCGGGTGCGGCGACGGCAACGGAAACGCTGAAGTATTTCGGAGCGTGGTGATATGAGCGTCTTCAAAGGGACTTTCTATTCTTCGGCTCTGAAGAGGAATACAAGCATCAACGTCATCTTTCCGGAACGTTCCGGAGATGTCGATCCGCTCTTTGAGGATGCGCCAAAAGTACTCTATCTGCTGCACGGACTCAGCGGAAACGAGGATGAGTGGCTGCGTTTCACAAAGATCGAATACTACGCAAAGAAGTACAACTTCATAGTGGTCATGCCGGGTGCGGACCGCAGCTTCTACTGCAACACGCGATATGGGATCAGTTATTTCGATCATATCGCAAAAGAGGTCCCTTCATTCGTGGACAGCTGGTTTAGAATAAGTACGAAGAGGGAAGACACCTTCATCGCTGGAGAAAGCATGGGCGGCTATGGCGCACTGAAGATCGGCCTGTCCTGTCCGGACAGATACGCCGCTATCGCATCGCTGAGCGGTGTGGTCGACTACGGGGCGTTTGCAGACAGGATACGCAGGAAGGAGTTCACGGACATGATGCCGGAAGAGCTTGACATCCTTGATGGTCAGACCGATCTGCTGCAGCTGGCGGAAGCCGTGACAGGAAGGAAGGAACGTCCGAAACTGCTGCTGCAGTGCGGGACGGAAGACTTCCTATACGAAGACAATCAGAGATTTCGCAGATCACTGGAAGATCTGCATTATGAACATACATACAGGGAAGGTCCGGGCGATCATGAGTGGCCGTACTGGGACAAGGCGATCCAGTATGCCTTCATGTTTTTCCGGGATCTGGATCCTGAAAAGATGACGATCTATTAAGGGGGAGATGACATGTATCAAGCAGAAAAATGGAAAGAGAAGAAGGGAGCCTGTCTGAGAGCTTTCAACGAGGAAGAAACGAGATCCAGCATCAATGGCGCACTGGCTCTGCGTCCGCAGATCGAAAGGATCGTCGACGAGATCTGGAAAGAGGATTTTGACAATATCTTTTTCATGGGGATCGGCGGCACCTGGGCAAGCGCCATGCAGGTGGAAGTGTACATGCGCGGAAGGTCTTCCCTTCCTGTGTACGTCGAGAATGCTGCGGAATTCCTGACGACCGGCAACAGGAAGTTCACGAAGGATTCCGTGCTGATCTATTCATCGGTATCCGGCAACACCAAGGAGATGGTGGAACTGGTGGACAGAGTGAAACAGATCGGTGCCAGGGTCTTCGCCTTCATCGATACGCCGGGTTCTCTGCTGACTGCCGATGACAAGCAGGACTATCTGATCGTCTACGGAAAGAACGAACAGCTGAAGTTCTACATGGTCGCTAATTACATGATGTATAAAAACGGTGACTTCGATGAGTATGAAAGATACAACGCCGAGATGGAAGCGCATCTCGCCGATGTCCTGATCGAAACGGAAAAGAGCGCCGATGAATGGGCTTATGAATATGCGAAAAACAAGGCTGCCTGGCTGAAGGAAGATCCGAATACGCCGCATTATTTTATCGGTGCAGGCAACCAGTATGGCGCGACCTATTCCTATGCGATGTGCTACTGGGAGGAACAGATGTGGGTCAGGACCAAGTCCATCAGCGCAGCGGAGTTCTTCCATGGCACGATGGAGATCATCGACAAGAACACACCGGTCACTCTTTTCATCGGGGAAGATGAACAGAGACCACTGGCTGAAAGAGTAGCCAGGTTCCTGCCGAACGTGTGCGAGAACTATACCATCATCGATACGAAAGAGTTCCCGCTTGAAGGCATCTCGGAAGAGTTCAGGGGCAGTATCTCCCATCATGTGATGCGTGCCGTCAACGCCAGAGTGGATGCGTACATGGAACTGTTCCTGAGACATCCTCTTTCGATCAGAAGATACTACAGACAATTCGATTATTGATCATATAAGGATAACGAAGAGGAGAACGATATGTGGACTGATGAGATGTTTAAGGTGAAGAAACCGATCATTGCGATGCTGCACCTGGATCCCTTGCCGGGAGACCCGATGTGGAAGTATGGCATGAACATGGACATGGTCGTGGAAGATGCGAAGAAGGATCTGATCGCTTTGCAGGACGGCGGCGTGGATGGCATCATCGTTTCCAACGAGTTCAGTTTCCCTTATCAGCGGAACATGGACAGGAACACGGTCGCGGCGATGGGCTATGTCATCGGCAACCTGAAGCCAATGATCAGAGTGCCTCTTGGCGTCGATGCGATCTCAGATGGCATCGCCTGTCTGGAGCTGGCGGCAGGTGTCGGAGCGGACTTTGTCAGAGGGACGTTCAGCGGCGTCTACGTCGGAGACGGCGGTTTCTACAACAACGATTTCTCCGCGGTCATCCGCAGAAAATATGCCCTGCATCTGGATGATCTCAAGATGCTGTATTTCATCAATCCGGAATCAGACAGCAGTCTGGATCTCAGACCTCTGAAAGATATCGCCAAGACGACGATCGCCAAGGCGGCACCGGACGGACTGTGCATCTCGGCGGATGCGGCCGGACAGGATGTCGATGACGAACTGATCCTGAGCGTCAAGGAAGCCAATCCGGAAGTCGTCGTCCTGTGCAACACGGGCTGCCGGGTCGACACGATCGAGAGGAAGCTGAGATATGCGGATGCGGCGGTCGTCGGGACGACTTTCAAATACGATGGCAAGCTGGAGAATCACGTCGACGTGGATCGCGTGAAAGAGTTCATGAACGAGGTATACAGGATCAGGGAGAAACTGTGATCCAAAGGAGTGATCAATGAGAGTAGCCGAGATCGGTGACAACTGTATCGATTTATACGAACGCATCGGAAAAAAGTATCCGACGGGAAACGTCGTGGATACCGGTGTGAATCTGAAGAAACTGGGTGTCGACGTCTCCATCATCTCCACGACGGGTTCGGATGAGAACGGGAAGTGGATGATCAGATCGCTGAAAGAAGAGGGGCTGGACATTTCGCACCTGAAGGTGGCGGAAGGCCAGACGGCGATCACCTATATGGATATGGATGGCAATGACCGCATCCACGGCGATTATGTGGAGGGCGTATTGGCGGACATGGTCTTCGATGAAGAGGACATCCGTTTTGCCTGTGAACATGATCTGGTCCACAGTGCGCTTTGGGGCATGGCGGAAAAGGCGTTGCCGAAGATCGCGGAAAGCGGGACGCCGATCGCTTTCGATTACGCTGACAGACTGGACCATAAACTGGTCGAGGAGACGCTGCCTTATGTGACGTATGGCTTCTATTCCTACCATAACGGCAGGGATGCATACATCGAAGATTTTCTGAAAGACAAGGTGGCGCGGGGAATGAAGATCGCCATTGCGACCTTCGGCGAGGAGGGTTCTCTGGCTTATGACGAAGACGGCTTCCACATCGGACACATCGTCCCGGCCAGACAGGTCGTCAACACGGTCGGTGCCGGTGACAGTTTCATTGCCGGATTCCTCTATGGCGTACTGAATGGGTGGAAGGTGGAAGACTGCCTTCAGAAGGGCGCTGAAGTCGCTTCTTCTGTCGTCGAGGTCTTTGAACCGTGGGTCAGATAGAAAGGAAAAAGATATGAAACTGGGAATGTTTACAAGCGGATATCAGCGCAACGATCTGGAGCACATCTTCATCGATGCGAAACGCTTCGGATATGACTATATCGAGCTCTGGGGAGGCAGACCGCATGCCTATGCACCGGATCTGAAGGCCGGTCAGATCGATGAGATCAAGAGGCTCAGAGACAGATACGGGATCGAGATCAGGGGCTACTGTCCTGAGCACAACGCATATCCTTACAACTACATGATCGGGTCGGAGGCGATGCGTCAGGAGGCGATCGACTACCTCAAGCTCTGTTTCGATATGGCGAAGGAGATGGGTGCCGACTATACCCTCATTTCAGCCGGACATGCGGGATATGGCGCGACTTATGATGAGATCTGGGACAGACTGCTCAAGAGCCTCAGAGAGCTGACGGATCACGCGGAAAAGATCGGCATGAAGATCGTCATGGAAGCTCTGACCGTCTACGAGTCCAATGTCATCAAGAGCGCCAACGACCTGCAGAAGCTCTTCAAGGCCATCGATTCACCGAACCTCGTCGGCATGTGCGATCTGGTCCCTCCTTTCACGCAGTATGAAAGCATCATGGATTATTTCGACAAGCTGGGCGACAAGATGTATCACCTGCATCTGATCGATGGTGTGAAGGATTCCGATGATCACGTCATGCCGGGCGAGGGATCCATCCCGCTGCCGGAACTGATCAAGGAACTCAAAGAGATCGATTACGATCGCACAGCGACGATCGAACTGGTGACAGGCTACATCAACGAACCGCGCTTCTATGCCAGAAGAGCGGTCGATAACGTCCGTGCCATGATGAAAGAAGCGGGATTCTGATGGTCATCGATATCCACGTCCATCCTGCTTTCTTCGAGCCGATCAACGAAGATGAAGCGCTCGAGGAGATCAGACACGAGGAGCTCAACCTGCACAAGAACGGGACCGCTCCTTTGAAACACTTTTTCAACAAGATGAACTGCGCAGGCATCGATCATGCCTGCCTTTTGCCTGAGGATTACAGCACTTCCATGAACGGTAAGGTACTGGTCTCCAACGAAGAGATCAGGAAGCTCGTCGATCTGGCACCGGACCGTTTCATCGGTTTTGCCTCGGTCGATCCTCATGACGATCAGGCGGCAGAGAAGCTGGAACATGCCTTCCGGGATCTGGATCTGAAAGGCCTGAAGCTGCATCCGTCGAGACAATCTTTCCATCCTTCAGACAAGATCATGGATCCGCTCTATGATCTCTGTGAGAGATATGACAGACCCATCCTCTTCCATGCGGGCCTCTCCTTCGAGGCGCACGCGACCACGAAGAACTGCCGTCCGCTGGACTTTGAAGATCTGATCGAAGAAAGACCGGGACTGCGCATCTGTCTGGCGCACTTCGGCTGGCCATGGTGCCGGGAGACGGCGATGCTGATGCTGAAGCATCCGAATGTCTACACGGATACCGGTGCGCTCTACTTTGACAGTGCGAAGGAGTTCTACGTGCAGATGCTGACGAAAGATGTGCCGATGACCTGGATCGACAGGAGCCTGCGGCATCAGGTCCTCTTCGGGACCAACGATCCGCGTTTCGAGATGATCCGCATGTCCAGGGCGATCGAAGAGCTCGGTTTTAGGGAGAGCACGGTCGAGCTGATCAAGGGAAAGAATGCGGTCGAATTCCTGCACTACGATCCGGAGGTGAACAAGATATGATAGAGATCATCCCTTTGAAGATCATGACCGACAAGTACAACCAGTATTTCATCATCACGGAAGATGTGAAAAAGGCCATAGCCTCTTCAAAGATCAGGAATGGCATGGTGACCGTCGAGACGAAGCATACGACGACAGGCATCACCGTGAATGAATCCCTGGAATGTCTGCAAAGCGATGTCGATGTCTTCCTGGCGAAACTGATACCGGAAGATGCGCCATATTCCCACAATCACATGCTGCTGGATTACGGCAGTACCGGCGGCAATCCGACCGGTCATCTCAAGGCGTTGCTGACAGGCAATCACTGCCATTTTCCGATCGTCAACGGAGAGATGACAGGCGGTTCCGCCCAGGACATCTGGTTCTGTGAGTTTGACGGTCCTTCGCAGCGCACGATCAACATCATCATCGAAGGTACAGAATAAAAAAGCCCCGCTTCCGGCGGGGCATGCGCTTATTTTTCAGGGATGAAAGTCCTGAGGTGATCGACAGTCTGCTGATGTGCACCGTGCGGGTCGAACCAGTAGATCGAATCGTTGATCTCGAGGTCGACGATCGAAGAATAATCGTGTCTTTCCAGCGTCCTGATATAGTCTTTCAAAGGCAGATCACCGGTCCCGCAGATCTCGTGGTGGGCATCGGAAAAATGGATGAAGCCGATCTTTTCCTCTCCGAAGGTCTCATAGTACATCTCCAGGTCTTCACCGGCGACGGCCATGGCGACCAGGTCGACGCAGATCTTGAGGTTCGGTGAATCGACTGCTTCCATGATCTTTCTGATCCCGTTGATGTCATAGCAGAGATTGGATTCATAAGGCTGCAGCTGTTCCAGCATCATGGTGATCCCTTTCGCTTCCGCATCGTCGCAGATCCTGCGGATGGAATCGATGCAGATGTCCATGGACTGCTCCACCGGCAGGTCGCGAAGTCCGGTACCGGTGTTGATGAAGAGGCGGTCCGTTCCCAGCGTCAGCGCATCGTCCATGGAGAGACGGAAGAAATCGATCGTCCGTTCCACGGTCTTCCGGTTAGGGTCGGCGATGCTGTAGGGATAGGCGAGGGTCTCCGGGGTGTAGATGACAAAGCTGATGCCTTTGTCTTCCGCTTTCTTTCGAAGCTCCCGCAGATATGTTTTCACCTCTTCTTCGCTGTAGTCAAAGCGATAGAAGTGCGGCGTGCCGCCCCAGAAGTCGATCTTGTGAAGGCCGATCTTCGAAACGGAATCGAGGACATAGTCAAAAGAATACTGCTGGTAGGAAGGTGTCATGACTGCGAAGTCATCAAGCGTGATTTTTCTCATTATCGTTTCCTTTTTTAATTCATCCTATTAACTATATAATAAGAGAAGAGACAGGTGTAAACAAGGATATGAGCACATCAGTAACGAAGGTACAGCCGGGGATGGAAGCCATCGAAAAGCTGGAGGACTTCATCAAAGTCAATCGATTGAAGGCGCACGTGAGGATCCCTTGCGAAAAGGATCTGTGCGATCTTTGGGGCGTCAGCAGGTCGACCCTGCGGCAGGCGGTGGATGAGCTGGTGGAAAACGGCGTCCTCTACCGGGTGGCCAACAAAGGCGTCTATGTGGCGGAACCCAGATATCCAAGGGATATGGCCGGTGTCGATGCCATGGTCAGGGACCTGGTCGATCAGGGCAATGTCGTCACCAAGCACATCATCACGATGAACGAGATCGAAGCCAACAAGCAGATCGCCAGAAAGCTGCAGGTCAGGCTGGGGACGAAGGTCTATGAGATCATCAAGTGCCGCAAGATCAATGGCGTCCCTTGCACGATTGAGACGACTTACATCAATGCGGAGAGATATCCGGGTTTCACGGAGTATTATAACGAGGATGCATCGATGGAGCCGATCTTTGAGGAACGATACGATTCCTATCAGACGAGCGGCACAGAGCACATCAATGTGACCTACGCAACGGAAGCGGAAGCGGAGATCCTGGGCATCGAAACAGGTGCGCCGATGTTCTACGCGTCCGGTGTCGCGATCGATCAGAACGGAGAAGTCGTCATGTTCTACAAGCAGCTGATCCGCTCCGATAAATTCACCTTCGTGTGTACGGTAGAAAGCTGAGGAAGAAAGATGTCAAAGACAGATTACAAGATGCCGATCTATCTTCAGCTGAGAGAACTCATCCGCAACAAGATAGAAGACGGCGAATACATGCCGGGCACTGCCATCCCTTCGGAGAACAAGCTTGCCGAGACTTTCGGCATCAACAGGATCACGATCCGCAACGCGGTCGATGCCCTGGTCAATGAAGGCCTTTTGCGAAGGGTGCAGGGAAAGGGCGTCTTCGTCATCGGCAAGAAGAACGAACTGTCCATCGAGGAACATGCGGGTTTCGTCGGCAGTTCCGTCAAGAGCGACACCAGGATCAGCATCAAGGAACTGCAGAAGTCGGAAAGGGAGGCGGGCAACAGGTATGCCAATCTCTTCGGACTGGAGCTGGAAGATGAGATCTACTACATCAGACAGATGCACTCGCTCAACAACATCGAGACTTCGATCGAAGAGTTCTTCATTCCCAAGAAGATCCTGCCGTCTCTGGATACCATCAACTCCTCGGTCTTCACGTTCAGGGATATCCTGTCTTTCTACGGGATCAAGCTGGCAAAGATGACCCAGTCACTGAAGATCATTCCCGGTTCGGCCAAGGTCAGAAAGATGCTGAACATCCCGGATGGCGTGGCCGTCCTGCTTCTGGAGTGTGATTTCTACAACGAGAACAACGAGGTCATCGCGCACAGCATTTCCAATATCCGCAGCGACATGCAGTCGTTCACGGTCAATCTTCATAATTAAGGAGGTCTGATGACCTCCTTTTCGTCTATGGAAAGGAGCCCTATGCCCACAGCCCATAACAGCGCCAGAAAGGGAGAGATCGCAAAAACGGTACTGATGCCTGGCGATCCGCTCCGTGCTGAATACTTCGCAAAGAAGCTTCTGAGCGATGTCCGTCAGTTCAATTCCGTCAGAAACATGCTGGGGTTCACCGGAAAATACAAGGGAAAAGAAGTGTCCATCATGGGAAGCGGGATGGGGATCTGTTCGATCGGCATCTATTCCTATGAACTGTTCCATGAATACGATGTGGATGAGATCATCCGTGTGGGGACCTGCGGTGTCTATGCCGATGAGAAGTTTGAACTGCTGGATACGGTA
>JAILBD010000230.1 GCA_024681275.1 Erysipelotrichaceae bacterium | reverse complement strand
TTCCATCCTGAATTCAGGATCTTCATCGCTCAGTTTCGCGATCTTCTGCGTCATTTTATTCAAAGGCCTGACGATCTTCCTGCCCAGGATGATCGCCGACAAACAGGACAAGGCAAAGATCAACAGGATCAGCAATATCGCATTCCTGTTGGTAGATGCCGATCTGGATCTGTATGTGGCAGCCGCCTCTTCAACGATCTGCTCGTAACTCGTTTTCAGAAGATCTCCCGGTCCTTCCGCGACCTTGGCATCGAAAGCGGCGATCAGTGTCCAGCCGACCGTCTGCATCGGCGAACCGCTCATGTAATAGGTGCTGTCATCCAGATCGACCTTGATGACATCCGTCTTTTCATTCATCGCCTTCGAGATCAGCTCGGCCAGCTGCCGGTTCTCGTTCTGCCTGAGATCCTTTGCATCGGAGGAATCGTGCACCGCAAAGATGCCATCCTCTTTAGGTGAAAAGACGACATGACCGAAGCGGTTGATGACAAAGAGGAAGCCGCCATTCTCATCCGAAGCCTTGATCGCATTCTGCATGGAAGAAAGGAAGAGGTCCGAACCGACGACTGCCGCAAGTTCTCCATTCACATAGACCGGCATCGCGCAGACGATACCCACATCACCTGTAAAGGCATCCAGTTCAACATCTGTAAAGATGAGATCGCCCTCTTCGACCGCCATCTGATACCAGAAACGCGTACGCGGGTCATAACTCTTGATATCGCCGTTTTCATCGAACTTTTCTGCCGAACGGTCATCCGTGACCAGAAAGACCCCTTCAGGCAGACCGACAAAACAGGAATTGGTCAATTCAGAGGCTTCATACAATGAAGCCATCAGGTCCTTCATATTCGCCATCAGACCGATACGCCTATCCAGCTGCCGGTCCATCTTCACATCATCAGCCAGGAATACCTGCATGCTGATTTCACCGTCTTTGGCAAGATCCGGACCGGCATAGGATGCATAAGGCGCATTCTCCTGTCCGGACAGAAGCTTTTCCGCATATTCTCCCAGCATCTTCACGCGCGTCTTGAGCGAATCAAACATCTGATCGGCGAGTATCGATTCCAGTTCCGTCGTCCGGCCCAAACTCTGTTCAATGACCTGATCCATCAGATCGGAGCTGATCCGTGAGATCGCCTCGCTCTGCTGATGATTGGTCGCATTGCTCAGATCTTTGAGCATGTTGCTCTGATAGAAGGTGATCCCGGCAAAAGCAAGAGACACCAAAAGGACCGTCACAAGGACGAGATTGAACAGCTTATTTTCTATACCTCCGATCACGAGGTTTCTGAATTTTTTCATCCATTGGCTCCTATAGAATCTTTATTTTATTATAATCACTTTTTGAATCTGTATGTGAAACATGAATCCACAAAAAGAGCCTCCGTCTTGGAGACTCTTTCCGTATCCTTTTCAGTCTTCTCTATCTTAAATAATTGCATGCCTGTATCGCGGCATTGGCACCGTCTGAACAGGCAGTCGCGACCTGACGAAGCGACTTATGGCGGCAGTCCCCGGCTACGAAGATATTGGCGGTCTTCGTCTTTCCGTATTCATCGCTGTCGAAGTAGCCTCTCTCATCCAGATCCGCCACATTGGTGAAATTCCCGTTGTCCGGGATCAGACCGACAGCCAGGAAGACGCCATCACAGGCTGCGACTTTCTCTTCGCCGTTCTCCAGATATCTGACACCGCAGAGCTTTCCGTCGTTCATCTCGTACGCCAGGACTATCGTCGAGACGTGCGTCTCGATGTTCGGCTTGCTCAAAACGGAATCCAGCAGTTTCTTCTCGCCTGTGAAGAAAGGCATGTCCTGAAGCATGATGACCTTGTTCACGATCTCAAGCAGATGCGAAGTCTCGACAAAAGCCGAGTTTCCGCCTCCGACCATGACGACCGTCTTATCCTTATAGAAGCTTCCGTCACAGACGGCGCAGAAATGGATGGACTTGCCGATCAGGCTCTCTTCATTGGCCAGGCCAAGCGTGCGATGGACCGTTCCCGTGGCCAGGATGATCGTCCTTGCTTTCAAAGGCTCGCCCATATCCAGTGTGACCGTTGCGATCTGGCCGTCGCTTTCGACTTTCAAAACTTCATCAAAAGCGACCTCACCGCCCTGCTTCATCACCTGGTCCAGCATCATATCGCCGAATTCATCACCGGAGACCGATAAGAAACCGGGAATGTTCTCCACTTTCGGTGAATTGACGATCTGACCGCCAAAAACAGACTTTTCGACGACCATGACTGTCTTGCCATTCCTCAGCGCATAAAGGGCTGCCGTCAAGCCGGCAGGACCTCCGCCGACGACCAGTACATCATATATCTTTTCCATAATAAGACCTCTTGTTAATTCTTCATTCATTCTTTTCTGTCTGTACAGACTTTATCTGAAAAGCCGGTCACCCGGCTTTGTCAGTTAGTGTTTTCCGTTGTGATACTTCATCCAGTCAACTGCCGCATTGGCACCTACGAACATCGTTCCATCCGGATCGACGATCGTCGGCGTCTCCGTGAGATTCAGCTTTCTTGCTTCATCCATGTTCTCGGAACAGTTGACGATGCGGTGTTCGATACCGCCGATCTGCAGACGCTGTTCAGCGCCCTTGCACTTCGGACAGTGATCCTGGACATAGATCGTCGGGATATCGAAACCGGTCATCGGCTTCGCTTCTTCTTCCTTCCTGGCTTCCGCGACATCATTCATGATATCTCTGGCCTTCATGACGGAAGACTCGATGTTGTATTCCTTACGATGCTTGAAT
>JAILBD010000196.1 GCA_024681275.1 Erysipelotrichaceae bacterium | reverse complement strand
ATCGGAAATTCAGAATCCAATCGTCTTTTTCTGTATTACCTGTGATGTAGACCCACACGGGAGTTTACATTGCCTTTTTCTTATTCGACTTTCAGAGATCCCAAAGCGACGAACTCTCCGGTCTTCCGATCGAAGAGGATCGCGTTTCTGCCTTTGAATCCAAGCTTGACCTTGTCTCCCAGTTTATAGACGACACCGCCGAACATGACGCCGGTCAGCAGATAGTTGCCGATCGCGACACGGACCGTCGTCTCCATACCGGTAGGCATTGAAGAATAGATCTCACCTTCAAGCTTTTCCTTTTCACCGATCTCGATGAATTCCGGACGGATACCGATCACGTAATCATCGTTGGTATAGGCGGCTTCATCGCCGTAGTCTTCCGGTTCATCGATCAAAGCGACATGGTACTTGAAATGGGATTCCTTGTTTCCTCTTTCAACGTAGCCTTTTGCGGCTGCCTTCCGGTTGAATTCTTCCTCTTTCGCTTTTTCTTTTGCCTTCAGGTCTTCGCGCCACTTCTTGATATCCAGTTCCTTGTTCGGCACGAAGGTCAGCTTCTTTCCGTCAAAGACTTCGAACTCGAATTTGCCGTCGATCTGCTTGCCATGGGCATCAATGAAGTTGATGGCCGGGTTGCCGACGAAGTCAGCGACGAAGAGGTTGTTCGGTTTGTTGTAGACATCCAGCGGCGCATCGTACTGCTGCAGGTCGCCGTTGTCGATCAGACAGATCCTGGTCGCAAGCGTCATGGCTTCCATCTGGTCGTGAGTGACGTAGACGAACGTGGAACCCGTATCCAGATGCAGACGCTGCAGTTCCGATCTCATTTCCAGACGCAGCTTGGCATCCAGATTGGATAACGGCTCATCCATGAACAGGACTGTCGGTTCCGGTGCGAGCGTTCTGGCGATGGCGACACGCTGCTGCTGGCCGCCGGAGAGCTCAGCCGGATATCTGTCCATAAACATGCCGATGTTCGTGATCCTGGCAACTCTTCTGACGGAGAGATCGATCTCTTCCTTCGTGAGCTTTCTGACTTCCTTGACGATTTCGCCGTCCTTGAGACTGACGAAATCCTCATTCAGCGTATAGCCCTTGCCTGCAGCATCGGACTTTGCCTTTTCGATGACACCCTTCAGTTCGGCGATGTGCTTTTCCGCATCCGCCTTGACGTCGGACGCCTTGTGCAGGTTGTAACCCATCAGTTTCTTTGCTGTATACTGCGAGATCTCATAGGCGTCGATCAGCTTGATGATTGCCTTGTTTTCATCCAGCTTGCCTTTCTTGTCGTAGCACTCGTTGATGGTCCTGACGACATCTTTCGGCCTCTGCAGAGCCTTCAGCAGCTGGGAAGCGGTCTTTGCTTCGAAGTTGACGACAGGCAGCGGTTCCTTGACGTTGGTCAGACCGAAGGAGATGTTCTCATAGACGGTCATGTTCGGCCACAGGGCGTAGTTCTGGAAGAGGAACCCGACCTTGCGCTTGTTGGCAGGAATGTTGATGCCTTCTTCCGAATCGAATACCACGCGGTCTCCGATCGTGATCTTGCCGGAAGTAGGCGTTTCCAGTCCGGCGATCATTCTCAAGGTCGTCGTCTTACCGCATCCGGAAGGACCCAGCAGGGTAACGAACGCGTTGTCATCGATGACCAGGTTCAGATCATCTACGGCATAGAATTTATCATAACGTTTTGTGACATGTTCCAATACAATTTTTGGCATTTGTTTATCCTCCTATTCCTTCATCCAGACTTGCTCCGGTGATCTTGTTTACCGCAAAGTTGCTGATCAGGATCGTAATGATCAGGATCAGGTTGATACCGCTGGAGAACGCATACAGTCCCATTTCATCGAAGTAATCCAATGTCGTGGAAAGGATGAATCCCTGCACGCACAGAAGCATGAACAGAGACAGTTCTCTCAGACAGGTCATAAACGGAAGCAGGAAGCCGGATACGATGGATGACTTCTGGATCGGAATGATGATCCTGGTCATACGCTTGATCCATGGGACATCCTGGATGATCGCCGACTCTTCGATCTCGTTGGACAGCTGCAGCATGGAGTTCAGGGAGCTCCTGGATGCGAACGGAATGTACTTGACCGTACCGACGATGACCAGAGCCAGGTAGGTGTTGAACAGATTGATCTTTCCTGAAGAGAACAGGATAAAGTAGGCCGCACCTACCGCAACGGAAGGCATCAGATAAGGCAGGAAAGCCATGGAGTTGACATAGCTTGCCAGTTTCCCATACCGGTTCTTGCTGACGGCGTAACCGATCAGTGTACCGATCAGACCTGCCGCAAGACAGCAGATCACTGAAACCAGGATCGTTCCTCTGAAGGCGGACCAGATCATCTTGTTGTGAAGGATACCCATCTGTCCGTACATGCCGTTCTCGGTGATGTTTTCAGATACCAGCCACCACTTGGTGGTAAGGTTGTTCGTGTTTCCCGTATAAAGGAACGAATAGTCGCCCGGGTTCGGCAGGAACGTCTCGAACGCGAACGAGATGATCGGGAAGATGGACGTGAAGAACGTGACGACGACGAATACAGCGGCGATGACGTATCTTCCGACATTGCCCAGATTGACCTTCGTGATCTGACCGGACTTGCCTGTGACCGTCGTATACGACTTGCGGGAATGCAGCGATCTCTGGTTGAGATACATGATCGCAACGCCGAACAGCATCATGATGATGCCGATGATCGAAGCTTCGCCGGTGTACTTGACGTTCATCGAGACGTACTTCGTTGCCAAGGTAGGCAGGCTCAGATAGTGCGGTACCGGATAGGAACCGATCGTACTTCCTGCGACAAGCAGGATGGTCGACAGGATCGCCGGTTTCACCATCGGAATGGTGACTCTGGTAAAGATCTTCCATCTTGGCGTATCCAGGATGGTTGCAGCCTCTTCTAGGTTGGCATCCATGTTCTTGAAGATGCCACCGATCAGGATGTAGGCAAACGGCGCATAGTGCATGCCCAGAACGACGATACAAGGGAAGAGACCCAGACACCACCAGGCAGGCATGTGGATGCCGAACAGCGATGCCAGCAGACCGTCAGAGGTTCCCGTCACCGCGTTCGAGTTGAACAGGTTCTGCCACACGACAGCCAGTGTCCACTGCGGCATGATGTACGGGAAGATGAATATCGAACTCAGATACTTCTTGAACGCCATGTTCGTCCTGGTGATCAGATAGGCGAAGATGCCACCGAACAGGATGGAGAACACGCACGCTCCGAGAGCCAGGATGGTCGTATTCAGCAGAGGCGTCCACAGATTCGTCTTGGCTAGACGGCTGGTAAACAGATCCGTGTAGTTGGCGAATGAGTAGCCGCTTGACCTGCCGGTCAGATGCTGGTCGATCGTACCCGGATGGATCTGGAACGTATCCCTGATGATCGCAACGATCGGAGCGATCGTCGTGAACGTCACGAGGATCCCCGTAAGGATCAGGATGATGTTCTGCGGCTTGCTGAGATAAGTCTTTATGCTGTTGATTCTAATCTTCATTGATTTTGACATAAATCACCTCTCTAAGAGAAAGTGCCTTTCCAGAGAATACTGTAAAGGCACTATCTCATTAATCGTTAAAACCTAAAACCGATCAGATCTTATTCCGGTTTGTAGTGGTCCAGGGTCTCGATCCATGAACCGACTGTGAATGCTACGGATGAGCAGTATACTGGATCTTCGACGACCAGTTTGCCTTCGCCGGTCCACCAGTCATAGCCTCTGTCCATCGTTGTTTCGTTTGCAACGTTTGAAGATTCGCCGGTTGAGTGGTGGAACTTCTCTTCTGTGCCCTGAGCAACTACAGGGTTGGAGGAGTAACCGCCAATGTCCTTGCCCCATGCAGAGAAGCCGTCAACGGTCTCAGTCATGTAAGCGATGAATGCACATGCAGTCCAAGGATACGGTGAGTTGTCGGTTACGAACAGATAGTGGCAGTATGCGTAACCGCCGATGCCTTCGTAACCAGGCTGGTATGCTGCGACCTTGATGTTGTTTACGGAAACGGTATCGGATTCCTCAACGGAACGTACCTTTGAGTAAACAAGCAGACCAAACTGATCTACAGCGGAGTTGGTAACCAGGGTCTTGCAGATAGGACCGTCATCGGTCTGCTCATTGAAATTGTTGACCCACAGTTTGATCCAGGCAAGAGCGTACTTGCCGTTTTCGCCTAAGCCGAGTTCTTCCGCGTCTTTTGCCATCGCATCGATGGTCGGCTGGAAGTAAGCCTGCTCAGCAGCCGGGAGCTTGTCGAAAGCATCCTTCAGCATAGCGGCATACTCGTCTTTGGTAAGCATCATCAGGAAGTTCTTTCCGACTGGTTCTGATTCCAGACCCATGAAAAGTCCGTGTTCGCCTTCAGCTACGAAATCCCAGCAGTTGTCATAAGTCTTATCCGGATTGACACAGTTGAATTCGAAGATCTTGTTCAGAGTCTGCAGAGGCAGATATCCCTGATATTCTTCAGCAGTCGTGCCATTTGCTTCAGCCCACTCTTTCGGGATGAATGTATCAAGAACACCGGTCTGGACCATC
>JAILBD010000165.1 GCA_024681275.1 Erysipelotrichaceae bacterium | reverse complement strand
CGTTGCTTTGCTTCATCCTGTCTTTCTTCCTCTGCCTGGGGATGGGCTATCTTTCCAGCAAGGACTTTGACAAGGCGTTCATGAACTGGATCGCCCAGTTCATCAATGTGTTCGGACAAGGCCTCTACTTTGCCGGGATCCGCATCCTGGACAAGGCGGGATTAAAAGATGTCGCTTAAAACAGATATATTGAAAATCAGACCCGCATATGTTATATTTGGGGTGAATTAAGAGGCTTGTTATCGTAAGAGCAATACCTGTTCGCTTATTTTGGGGTGGACAGGTTTTTTTATCCGGGGGCAGAAATGAAGATCAAACAGATCATAAACAACAATGTCGTGGTATCTGAGGATAAAAGTGATGAGATCATCGTGATCGGCAAGGGCATCGGTTTCAATGGCCGTGTCGGACAGGAGATCGATCCGGCTTCGATCGAGAAGACTTTTGTCCTTCAGAAGGAGATGATCGACAAGAATCTCTCTTCGCTTCTGGAGGAGATCCCTTATGAAGTGATCGCTTTCGGTATCAAGGCGACCGATTATATCATGCGCTGCAGCAAGAAGCCGATCTCCAGGAGGATCCTGATCCCGCTGACGGATCACATCTATTCCTGCATCGAAAGGAATCAGAGCGGCATGCGTTTCGATTCCCTGCTCTCTTTCAATGTCCGTTATCTGTACAAGGATGAATACAAGATCGCGGAGGATGTGATCGACATGCTGAAATCGGATCTCGGTGTGGATGTGGGCAAGGAAGAAGCGGCCTTCATCACGATGCACATCGTCAATGCCCAGCTGGATACGGACATCGAAGACATCTTCAAGGCGACCGACATCGTTTCCACCAGCATCCAGACCGTGGAATCCTACTTCAATATCACTTTAGATAATCAGGATATGAACTTCGCCAGGTTCGTCACCCACCTGCAGTTCTTTGCCAAGAGGATGGTGAAGAACACCTTCCTGGATGAGGATCCCGATCTCGAGATCAACAAGCACATCCATCTGCGTTATGCGAATGAGTATGACTGCGCCAGAAAGATCGGCGAGAAACTGAAAGAGAAATACGGTTTCGAGATCGAAGAAAACGAATACACCTACCTTACGATCCATATAGCGAGACTGCTCAGATAGTCCGCTTCAAATACATGAAAGGAGAAAAATATGGATTACAAACAGACAGCTGCTGCCATCGTTGAACTCGTAGGTGGCAAAGAAAACATCTCTGCGCATACCCACTGTATGACGCGCCTTCGTCTTCAGCTGAAGGACAACGCCAAGGCAAATGAAGAAGCACTCAAGAAACTTGAGGGCGTACAGGGCGTCGTTTACAAAGGCGGCATGTATCAGGTCGTCATCGGACCGGATGTCGAGCAGCTCTACAACGAACTGGCTCCGCTGGTACCGACCGCTGAGGCAAAAGAAGTCGTTCAGGAGAACCTCGATGGTGAAAAGGAAAGCATCTGGAACAGAGTGCTGGCATATATTTCCGGCTCCGTCACACCGTCTCTGACCGTTTTGATCGGATCAGGTATGATCTCCGCAGCACTGGCGCTGTGCGCAAACGTGCTCAAGGTCGATACCGCCGGCATGACTTATCAGCTCTTCAACACGCTGGCTAACGCCGCCTTCACTTATCTGCCGGTCTTCGTCGCATTTGCGGCAGCCAGAAGGCTCAAGACCAACGAATACGTTGCGGCCTTCATCATGCTGGCGCTGTGCTCTTCTGCGATCACAGGCGTAGCTGATCTGTCGATCTTCGGTCTTCCGCTCACGACAGTCAAGTACACGTCCAATATCGTTCCGGCTCTGCTGATGGTTCCGGTCATGGCATATCTTGACAAGTATGTCGTCAAGTATTCACCGAAGTCCATCGTATCGATCGTGCGTCCGACGATCCTGGCAGTCGTCATGTTCCCATTGACTCTGCTGGTCCTTGGTCCTATCGGCACCTGGATCGGTCAGGCACTGGCTAACTTCTGTGTCTGGATCACGAGCTTCGGTGGCGTTTCCATGGTCGTCCTGTCCGCTCTTCATCCGCTCCTGGTCATGGTCGGCATGCACACGGTCATCACGCCGCTCATCGTCAACGAGATCTCGACTTACGGTTCGTCTCTGCTCTTCTCGAAGGCCCTCGCCGGCAACCTGGCTATCGCCGGTGCTGCTCTGGCTGTCGGTTTCAAGGCAAAGAAGACGGAAAACAAGTCTGCAGGTATCTCTACCGGTGTCACTGCGCTGCTTTCTGTTACGGAACCTGCTCTCTACGGTGTCCTGATCCGCTTGAAGAAGCCTTTGATCGGTGCTTTGATCGGCGCTGCCATCACAGGTCTGTTCATCGGTATCTTCGATATCCGCGCATATGCGACAGCATCCTGCTCGTTCCTGACCCTGCCTATCTTCATGGGCGGTCCTAGCATGTCCAACTTCTATCTGGCCGTCGCTGCAGCCTGCATCGCGACCGCCCTTGGTTTCGTTGTACAGAAACCTTCTGTTCCCGCCCCAGAAGAGACTCTCTCTGCAAAGGAATTAACGAAAAGGGCAGATGAATGCTATGACGCTATAAAATATGAAGAGGCCTTCTCCTTCTATCAGCGGGCAGCAAAATTAGACGATGCCTGGGCTCAGTTCCGTCTGGGCTACATGTATAATGTTGGTCGGAGTGTTCCTCAGGATTTCTCCGCTGCCGTCCAGTGGTATACAAAAGCCGCTCTTCAGGGGCTTGCCAAGGCTCAGTTCAACCTGGGTATTTGTTATGCAAATGGCCAGGGCGTTCCTCAGGATTTCTCCGCCGCCGCCCAGTGGTATAAAAAAGCTGCTCTTCAGGGAGATGCCACGGCTCAGCGCAACCTGGGTTACATGTATTCACATGGTCAGGGCGTTCCTCAGGATTTCTCCGCCGCCGCCCAGTGGTATACAAAAGTTGCTCTTCAGGGAGATGCTGCTGCTCAGTGCAACCTGGGTGTCCTGTATGAAAAGGGCCAGGGCGTTCCTCAGGATTTCTCCGCCGCCGCCCAGTGGTATAAAAAAGCTGCTCTTCAGTGAGATGCCACGGCTCAGCGCAACCTGGGTTGCATGTATTCACATTGAAA
>JAILBD010000149.1 GCA_024681275.1 Erysipelotrichaceae bacterium | reverse complement strand
TGAAGATCAGATCCTGTCTTTAGAAGGTGAATAATGGGTCCGGGGATCATAGAAGTATTTCTTGAATACTGGCCGATGTTTCTGAAAGGTGCCTTAGGCACCTTGCGTTATGCAGCCATCGCTGTTGCAGGCGGCACGATCCTGGGAGCTCTGATCGCCATTATGAGGCTGTCTGGGAATAAACTGCTGGCTGGTATTGCGACGATCTATACGGATGTCTTGCGTGGAACGCCGCTGCTGGTGCAGATGTACATCGCGTACTTCTTTCTGCCACTGGTCTTTCCGGTACTGAACAAAGTCGACAAGGAAGTGACGGTGCTGATCGCCTTGACGCTGAACTCTTCGGCTTACGTCTCGGAGATCATCAGGGGCGGCATCAATTCCGTCGACATCGGTCAAACGGAGGCCGCAAGGTCACTTGGCATGTCGGCTTCCCATACGATGACCAAGATCATCCTGCCGCAGGCTGTCAAGAACATCCTGCCTTCACTGGCAAACGAATACATTTCCATGATCAAGGAGACTTCGATGGCCGGCACATTCATGCTGTATGAACTGATGTATACAAGGACCATCCTGGCCAACAAGTATCTGGCCTGGCAGCCGCTCTTCATCATTGCGGGAATTTACCTGCTGATGACTCTGGTGCTGACGAATCTGGTGAAACTGTTTGAAAAGAGGTTGAGTGTAAGTGACTGATAAGATCCCTATGATCAGGACGGTTGATCTGAAGAAGGATTTCAATGATCTGCAGGTCCTGAAAGGCATTAGCGAAACGATTTATAAAGGCGAAGTCGTCTGCATCATCGGACCTTCAGGCGGCGGAAAATCGACTTTTCTGAGGTGCCTGAACATGCTGGAGGTGCCGACTTCCGGTGAAGTCTATTTTGAAGAGGAATTGCTGGATGCGAAGAGCACCGACCTTGACAAGCACAGACAGAAGATCGGCATGGTCTTCCAGCAGTTCAACGTCTTTCCGCATCTGACAGTTATGGAAAATATCACTCTGGCTCCGACACTGGAAAAGAAGATCCCGGAAGAAGAAGCAAAGAAACAGGCGATGGATCTGCTGGAGACGGTCGGCCTGGCCGACAAGGCCAATGAATACCCGAGAAAGCTGTCAGGCGGTCAGAAACAGAGACTTGCCATCGTCAGAGCGATGGCGATGGAACCGGATGTGATGCTGTTTGATGAACCTACATCCGCTCTGGACCCGGAAATGGTCAAGGGTGTATTGGAAGTCATCAAGAAACTGGCTGATTCAGGCATGACCTGTGTCATCGTCACCCATGAGATGGGCTTTGCCAGAGAAGTCGCTGACAGGATCCTCTTCATCGATAACGGTGTCATTTGCGAAGAAGGGACACCTTCTGAACTATTCGATCATCCGCAGAATGAGAGAACTAAAGAGTTCCTTTCTCAGGTCTTATAGGAGCCATGATGAAAACGACATTCAAATATGATCACTATTTCCTCTATGAGGAGATCAAAGATATCCTGGAACACTTTACAAAAACTTATCCCGATCTGATCGATCTGGAGGTCAATTGTGTCACGGAGGAAGGAAGGAACCAGTATCTGGCCATTCTTTCCAATAAGAATACCGGGAACTATATGGATAAACCGGGCTGGTATCTGGATGGCAACATCCACGCCGGTGAAGTGACAGCTTCGATGTGTGCCATGCATACGATAGATTATCTGCTAAGCAATTATGAAAGTGATAAGGAAGTCAAAAAGATCCTCGACGAGATGTGCGTCTACGTCATCCCGAGGGTCACACCGGATGGCGCCGAGACTTACCTGACGACCCCATATACGTTGAGGTCTGTCAACCGGATCACCAGCGAAGAAAAAGGCGGCATAGACGAGAAGGATCTGGATGAAGACGGTGTCATCCGCATGATGCGCATCAAAACACCATATGGTGCCTGGAAAAAGGACGCTGAAGATCCGGATCTCATGAAACTCAGGGATCCTAGCGACAGGGAAGGAGATTTCTATGACATCTATCCGGAAGGGATCCTGGAAGGATATGATGAGAGCGAAAATCTCAAAGTCAAGAAAGATGTCTGGGGACTGGATTTCAACAGAAACTTTCCTTACGGATGGTTCCCTGAACCGAGACAGAGCGGTGCCGGCAAGTATCCTTTGAGCAATATCGAGACCAAGGCGATCGCCGACTTCGTGATCAGCCATCCGAATATCGGCGGTGCCGCCATCGGTCATACCAGCGGCAGTATCATCCTTTATCCGCCTGGGACGAAAGCATCTGAAAAGTCTCCGTCTTACGATGTCAAGATACTCAAAGCGATCGCCAGGATGGGAGAAGAAGAACTTGGCTACAAACCTTTGAACATCTTCGATTCCTTCCTGAGTTCACAGGAGTTCTACGATTCCGGTGCGCTGGATGACTGGATGTTTGAGACACAGGGCA
>JAILBD010000115.1 GCA_024681275.1 Erysipelotrichaceae bacterium | reverse complement strand
CATATCGACCGCCCAGGTCTCAAAAGGCTTCGTGATATCCACGCCCATCGCAGCCAGATATTCCGACACTTGCGGACAGGCTTTTTTGACCTTCCCGTAGAAATTGAGGCAGTCGTCGCACTGACACAGATCTTCCCCGCTCAGATCCTCATAATACTTTCTCGTCTTTGCGATATCGATCTTCATGAATAGTTCTTTTCCTTCTTGAGGATCTCTGTTTCAAAATTCAATGACGAGTCCCAGAAACGGAAGACCGCCTTGCCGCCGTTGTTCTCCAGCTTCTCCCGGTAATCTTCCAGCCGGTAGACCAGGTCGAAGATCTTTTCCGGACCCTCTTTCGTCTCGCTCCTCTTGCAGAAACTTGTCGAAAGCAGTTTAGGAAAATCATCGGTATTGTAATAGAGGGAAGCCGCACACTTGCGGTCATTCATGATATCCTCTGCCAGATCGATGAACCAGTAAAGCTCATCATCATAAGACGGATCGAAATGGGCGTGTTCATTGGCAAAAAGCAGGATGATCTCTCCTCCGCTGTATTCGATGACCATATCGTCATCGCCCTTTTCGTTGATGACGGTGATCGAAAAATCACCTTCCTTCAGATGCGCATAGTCCTTCTCGTCGCCACGATGGACCTCATATCTGCATTCGCCCAGCAGCTCGATGATCCTCTCATATATTTCCATATCATGACCTCTGTTTATATTATACAAAAGAAAGGAAGAGACCTGATCTCTTCCTTTTTCTGTTTATTTGTTGACGCTTTCGGTGATCGTCGGGATCGGTGAAGCCTTGGCGTAATTGTCGACATTCTCTTTCTTGATGCCCAGCTTCAGCAGCGTACCGGCTCCGCCGATGCAGCCGCCGTTGCATACCATGCCTTCGACGAAGTTCCCCTGCAGCATGTCTCTGGACTTCTTCAGCAGCGCCACACGGCACATCTCGATGCCGTTGCAGGTCTCAGGCTTGAGCTCCAGCGAGGAACCAAGCTCCTTCAGACCTTCCCTCATCGCCTCGGTCAATCCGCCGGAACGGGCGAAGACGCGTCCGAAGTAAGTCGCCTGATTCAGGTCGGCTTCCTCCAGTGTTTCCAGATCGATATCCCTGGAATCAAAGAGGGCCTGCAGTTCTTCAAAGGTCAGTGCCACATCCACATAAGGACTGACGCTGTCTTTCATGATCTCAGCCTTCTTGGCTGTGCACGGTCCGATGAAGATCGTGCGGCAGTCTTCATCCTCATCCTTCAGCTTCTTTGCGATGGCACCCATCGGTGACAGATTGTGGGAGATGTACTCCTTCAGCTGCGGGAAATTCTTCTCGACATAGGCGACGAAAGCAGGACAGCAGGACGAGAACAGGAAGCCCTTCTCATCGAGTTCCTTGGCCTCGTTGTATGCGACGATATCGGCACCCTTGGCGACTTCGATGACGTCGTAGAAACCGAGTTTCTTCAGTCCGGTCACGATCTGACCGAGTTTCACATCCCGGAAGCTGTCGGCGATCGCCGGAGCGATCAGGGCATAGACCTTGAAATTCGTGTTGTTCTCACTCTTGATGATCTCATCGATCGCGTCCAGGATGTAAGACTTGTCCATGATGGCACCGAACGGACACTGCGAGATGCAGGCACCGCAGTTGATGCACTTGTCATGGTCGATCTTGGCAGCCTGATCCTCGTTGGCAACGATGGCCTTGACGGCGCAGGCGTTCTCGCAAGGACGCTTTCTGCTTAAGATCGCCGTGTACTGGCAAGCCCTGGCACAGGCACCGCAGTTGACGCACTTCGTCTTGTCGATGTGAGCCTGATGGTTCGAATCGAAAGTGATCGCATCTTTCGGACAGGCGTTCTTGCATCTCTGAGCCAGACAGCCGCGGCAGGAATTGGTCACTTCATAGCCGCCCATCGGACATTCGTCGCAGGCGATATCGATGACCTCGATGATGTTCGGATTCTTGCGGTTTCCGCCCATGGCCAGCTTGACTCTCTCCTGCAGGATGGCCCTTTCCTTGTAGACGCAGCAGCGCATCGTCGGGACCTTGCCCGGCAGTATCTTCTTGGGGATATCCAGTACGTTTTCGACCAGATCCTCTTCCCAGGCTTCTCTGGCCACTTCCTTCAGGACCTGATACTTCAGGTACTGTATCCTGGTCTCAAATCTTTCACTATTCATATAACGCCTCCAGCTGTTTTTCATCCATGAAGATCACGCTCTTGAGGAAGCCTGTCTGCTTCCTGATGTTCTTGACCGACTGAGAAGCCGCCAGGATAGGCAGCCAGCCCAGGACTTCTTTGATATCGCAGCCGCTGGCTTCAGAATAACATTTCAGATACTTCTTAGCTCTCTCCTTCTTTCCCTCCACCAGGAACATCATGAAAGTCCTGGCTGCATCAGCCTCCGGATTGCCCTGGGTCGCATGCGACCAGTCAATGATGTAGGCCTTGCCGTCCTTGCTGATGAGGACGTTGGAAGGATTGTAGTCGCCATGACAGAGATGGCTGTACTTTGGCATCGATTCGATGCGGTTGTGCAGGTCATAACGAAGTGTCGCTGAAAGATCCGTCTGCGAGATCTTGGCATTCATCTTGTCCCTGTGCCTGCGCAGGTAAGGACAGCGCTTTGACTGCATGTCGACCTGCAGATCGACGAACAGCTTCAGATACTCGTCTTCCTTCTCCGGTTCCTCTTCAAGGAGCTCCTTCAAGGTCTTGCCGTCAATAAAATCAGTCACCAAAGCCCATCTGCCATCAATGACTCTGACCTCCAGCAAGCTCGGAAC
>JAILBD010000026.1 GCA_024681275.1 Erysipelotrichaceae bacterium | reverse complement strand
TTCCGGTGCACTGGATGACTGGATGTTTGAGACACAGGGCATCCCTGCTTATACCATGGAGTTCTGGGATCTGGCTTCCAAGGCCGGCGTTCCGGTGAAGTGGGGTGAAAAGCGGGATGATCCGGAAGAGGGTCTCAAGCGCTTTGCGGCTGTACTGAAGTGGGTCAAAGAGAATGCACCGAAGTATTTCATGTCCTGGAAGAAGATAAAACATCCGGATTTTGGTGAAGCGGAGATCGGCGGTTTCAACTACAAGTTCACGCATCAGAATCCACCTGAGCACCTTCTGATCAACGAGCTGGAAAATGATACGAAGTTCAACATCCGTTTCATCAAGGCGATGCCAAAACTCGTCATTGATTCCTTGAAATGTGAAAAGATCAGCGAGGATGTCTACAGGATCGAAACGATCGTAGGCAATCAGGGCTATCTGTCCACTTCATTAACGGATACAGCTGTGATCAATGATTATGCCAAACCGGTCAAGGTGACTCTGGAAGGTGCTGAGATCGTAAGCGGAAAGAAGGAAACTGAGATCAAAGAACTGCAGGGCTATTCTAAGACCCAGACCGGTGTCTACTATTACGGCAACATTTCTACAGATCAGAACGCATCCGCTCGTAAGAAACTGAGCTGGATCATCAAGGCAAAGCCGGGTGATGTGATCACTATTCAGGCGAAACAGCCGAAAGCGGGATGCGTATCAAAGACTATTACGATATAGAGCCAATCTGCCTGGCTCTTTTTCGTGGTCTGAGTGTATAGTTATAGTGAATGAAGGAAACGATCAGAGTCATGCATCCGATAAAACCTTTATACAATAAGGATTCCAGAATACTGATCCTGGGAAGTTTTCCTTCCGTAAAGTCCAGGGAAAGCATGTTTTTCTACGGGCATCCGCAGAACCGTTTCTGGAAGGTGACAGCCGCTGTCTTTGAAGATGAAGTTCCTCAAAATATCGAAGAGAAAAAGGCATTTCTATACAGACATAAGATCGCTTTATGGGATGTGATCAGAGAGTGCGAGATCATCGGTTCTTCCGATGCCAGCATCCGGAACGTGAAGATCAATGATCTTTCTGTCATTCTGAAGGAAGCGGATATCAGACAGATCTTCGTCAATGGCAAAACAGCGGAAAAGATGTATCTGAGATACGCAAAAGAGGTATTCAAAAGGGATGTGATCTGTCTTCCTTCGACCAGTCCCGCCAACGCGATGTTCAGCCTCGATCGGCTCATAGAGGAATGGAAAAAGATCAGGATCTGAATGCAACTGATGATAAAATGATAGAGAAGTATATGTGAATATGAAAAATCTTTTGAATCAGATCGGTGAAGCCTATCCTTTGAAGAAAGTTGAAGCTGGCGACTTTGAACATTTTAAAGTTTCGATGATGAATTTTAATGCTGAAGGCTATGAAACGCAAGGCCTTGGCCATGTCTCCTATATGGATGCATCGATGCCCTTGGGGATCATGAAGATGAGATCTTTGATCATTAATCCGACGGATATCGATATGCCTTTGTTTTCGATCGATCTGATCGAGGCGATGTGAAAAGTTTCAGTTTACCTGGAACAGTTCGATACGATGGTCAATGGCAAGAGAAAAGAGGAAGTATTCAAACAGATCGCAAAGAATTATGCAGATCTAAGCGATGTCGAATATCAGAGTCAATGGTATGATGAGATGCGCTATGCTTCTTCTTTGATCAAAAAAGATAAGAAGAATCAAAAAGAAAGGTTCGATGAACTGATCAGTGAATATTTTGAGGCATACCTGGAACAGTGCAAGGATGCCTATGTGTGCGATGAGAAAGAGAAGAAGGCGGCAAATGAACGCTATTCCAACGGTCTTCTGGAACATGGCGGTCCGGCGACGGATACCTTCCTAAAGAGCTGGGGTAAAGAGAAGACGGCTGAATTCTTCAGAAAAGTATTGTTTGGATGAATAAGGTAAGGCAGGCAAATATCTATATCGGACTAAAAGACTCAGAGGTCTATGAACAG
>JAILBD010000266.1 GCA_024681275.1 Erysipelotrichaceae bacterium | reverse complement strand
GCATCCTATAAATATCAGGAATATGCCGGAATGAGTGCGGAAGAGATCCTGTCTTCGCTCACAACGGAACAGAAGGCCATGCAGATGGTGCAGCCCGCCTGCTACAACACAGATCCGAAAAAAATGAAAAAGAACTGTTACGGAAGCGTCCTTTCCCGCAACTTCTACTACGATTCAAAACAGTGGCGCGCATACATCGGCAGCTTCCAGGAGATGGCGGTCAGATCCGAAGCGGGGATTCCATTCATCTATGGCCAGGATGATGTCCATGGTGTCAATTATGCACTCAATACGGTGATCTTTCCTCACAATATCTGCCTGGCTCGGAAGGTCAGGGCGTGGCGGATGTGCTTTGCGGTGAATGTGATTTCCAAGGCACACTGCCAAGTCCGTGGTATGATTCGGTCCTTGGGATCGAAACGAAAACAGCATGGCTGGAGAAAGGCTATGGCCTGACATATAAAGAAAACGCAGAATGATAAACGATAAAATAAAGAGAGGTCGATAGGATGAAATACTACACCACATTAAAGGAAAGCAAGAAACAGGATTCCGGAAACGGACACTATTCTTATCCGCTTCTGGATGAGTCCAATGGCTGCGGAAAAAATTGCGCGACCGGCATCAGCTACTATACGGCGTGCGAATTCACACCGCCCGCGGTCCATGAGTTCGATGAGGGTTTCATGGTCCTTTCCGGCAAAGGATATGCCAGGGTCGCCAAGGAAGAATTCCCGCTTGATGATCAGGTATCCTTCTTTGTTCCCGCGGGAACGGAGCACGCTCTGAAGTCCGGAAGCGAAGAAGAACCGCTTGTCCTCTTCTGGTATCATGCACAGGCGCGATAAGAATCTTTTTAAAACCATAAACATCACGGCTGATGGTGAGCGGAGGGGAAAATGGATCTTGAGATAAAGAAAAAGGAAAACGGAAACAAAGTCACGCTGGAAGCGAACGGCGTCATCAACACGGAGACGGTCAGTGTTCTGAATGATGCCGTAGAGGAGCTGGATTTTGATGATATCGATCTGACGCTTGATTTTGCGCAACTTTTCTATATCACTTCGGTCGGCGTGTTTGAAGAAATGGCTTTCCGCGCCGTCATCAACGATGCGATCATCTTTCAGTTCCGGAATAAGAAGTACGTCTTCGTCTTGAGTGCGATCGTTTCTTCGCTGGCTTTCGGTGTGGCGCACATCATCGGTGCGGACCTGTCGGGCACATTACAGATCGCTCAGGCGATCGGAAAGACTGTACAGACAGGGGTCTTCGGTCTGTCGATCCTGTTTCTTTACTGGAAGACCAGGAACATCTGGGCGTGCGGCATCATTCACGGGATCTATGATTTCCTGCTGTCGCTCTGCGACTGTTTCTTTGATGTGCCGGGGAAAAAGATCTCTTATGTCGTGTCGGGCGAAGCCGGAAAATACACCATCATCATCTATGTGGTCATCACTTTGATCGAACTGTTCATCTTCTGGATGATCTACCGAAAGATCGGTAAAAAGATCGATTATCAGAAGATCCGAGAAGAATGGTGATCTGCTTATAAAGTGATCAGGAAAACAGAGATGCATTCAGAAAAAGAAAGGCATGCCGGCAAAGACTGGCTTGCGAAAGAGCTGGAAAGAGAGCGGGAGATCTCGGCGTGGGATCTTGATGAAAGAAAGAAGGTCAGGAAGTATCGCGAAGAAGGATACAACGACAGTTCCGATCCGTTTTTTGTGATCGATCTGATCCTGTTCAGTCTCCTGCTTCCGTTCAATGCGCTGATACCCGGCCATTCGCTGTTTCCGGTTTTTCTGCTTTTCGTCTTTCTGCTGCCGGGACTGATCTTGTGGGAAGTGCTGCTTAAGAGATTTCCGCCGACATGGTATTTCATTTTAGCCCTGATCCTGACGATCGTTTCGGAAGCGGTGACGATCACGGGCTTCCGTGTCCTATAAAAGGCAAAGCGGAAACGATAAAACCGATCCTGGGATATGAATCAGACCTCATGTGTCATGCAACATTCCAACATGAGGTTTTTATATGCATTAAAAGAGGGGGACCAGCCGCCATTTGACTCCACCAACAGGCGAAAGAGGTAGAAAACCGCGTTATTGTGTTTATCAGTGATGGACTCATACAATAAGCTTGTAAAGATAAAACACGGGAACAAGAAGGAGAAAAATATGGAATTAGGAAAAAAGATCAGGCAGCTCCGCTTCAAAGCCGGACTGACACAGGAACAGCTGGCCGAGAAACTGGGGATCGGGGCACAGTCCGTATCCAAATGGGAAAACGCAGTCGCCATGCCGGATATCACGACACTTCCGCTTCTGGCGGAGACCTTCGGTGTCAGCATAGACGACCTATTCGACCTGACCAGCGAACAGCGCCTGAACCGCATCGAAAACAGCCTGGATATCACAGAGGAGATCCCGCAGGATCTCTTCCGGGAATATGAAGATTTTCTGAAAACGCAACTCGATGACAAAGAAAACAGACAGAGGGCAACAAGCCTGATCGCCTACCTGTACTGGCATCGCATGAATTCCTGTGCCGTAAAAGCGGCCCGCTATGCCAAAGATTCCATACGGATGGCACCGGGTGAAAAAGATTGTCAGTGGGTCCTGGATCGGGCAGAAGGTCATGCGGCGTGGGACTGGAACATGGCCAATCACACGAAAGCGATCGAATTCTGGCGCGGCATCGTCGAAGAGGATCCCGGGATCCGCCTGCCTTATCTTTTTCTGCTGGACAATCTGATCGCCGACCATCGTTGTGACGAAGCGGAGAAATATCTGGAGCAGGCAAGCCGCCTTCCGGACGCAAGACCGGTCATGGTCCAGGTCTATCGTGCAAATATCGCTTTGGCGCGTTTTGATGAAAAAAGCGCAGACAGGATCATCGAAGATCTGGCTGCAGAGCATCCGGAGGATCCCGCCTGTCTGTTTGAGATCGCACAGTACTATGCGAAAAAAGGCGCGTATCAGAAGGCGATCCCTTACTATGAACGGTCCTTTCAGATACAGACCAGACGTCCAAGGTTTCAGGATGAGCTGATGGCGATCGCGGACATCTATGAGATACAAGGCGACTATCGCAAAGCGGCTGAGACTTATGACAGGATCATCGATCTTCTGGAAAACGAATGGGGATTCACGGAAGATACCGGACTGAAACATGCACAAGACGAAAAAGCCCGTCTGCTTGCGAAAGTGTGATCCGATCCAAATACTGATTCATAACGGCGGAGAGAAATCCCCGCCTTTATCTTTTCTGACGGTGGCGCAGCTGTGATCCGCGCTGGTCGAATCAGATGACAATCTGATAAGACGTTATATAATTGAATCATATCGAATACTGAAAAGGGGATCATCATGAACAATCTTTACGGTCTGGATGTAAAAAGCATCCTGCTTCTCTTACTGGCAGTCCTGATCATCTTTGGCATCGTCAAGAGGATTTTCAAGCTGGCTTTCTTCGTTGCGGTGATCGGCGTACTCTATTTTCTCATTACTTATGTGCTTTAAAGCTATTTAGAGCGCGAATCAAATCATCAAAAAAGGGGCTTTCTGAGCCCCTTGTTTTGTGTCAGGAACGGATGTTCTTTATACGCAAGTGTAACCGCCGTCGACAGCGATCGCCT
>JAILBD010000056.1 GCA_024681275.1 Erysipelotrichaceae bacterium | reverse complement strand
CTGGAAGTCTTTGATGAGTGGATGGCGGGGTTGGGAGTCGGATTCACGAGAAGCTATGCCGCGCCAAGGGGAATGTACTGTCAGGATCTGGGAAAGGCGCTCAGGGATAAGGGATACCGTCACAGCCGCGACTTCGGATATGCGGTCGATGATCATCCGTTCTTTCCGTATTGCGAAGGGGTCCAGGAAAGCGTCCTGCAGATCCCGTGCGACGGTTTCAATATCTGCCGTTGGATGCTGAAGAACCGGGATGAAGGACTGCCGATGCCAAAGGCTGAAGAGATCATAGATTCTTACAGGAAACTGATCGATCTGAAGATGAGAAGGGATCAACCGTTGCTCTTCTTCTGTCATCCGCAGTATTTCGGTCTTTATGCCAGGGAAGTTTATCCGCAGATCGTCGCTTATGCAAGAGAAAAAGGTGCTGTGACGAGTGACTATGTCGCATATGGCGATTTCTGGATAGAGAGAGATCGATGTGTGTATGATGCGGATCTGAAGGATCACAAGCTCATCGTCAAGAAAGAGAAGTGGTCTGATGCGGTCCGTCTAAGTATAGATGGAAAGATCGTTGAAGAAGGAAGAGAGGTGTTTGAATTTGAATAAGAGAAGTGTGTGGTACTGGATCCTGTTTTTCCTGACATTCATCCTGATCTGGATCGGTCTTGATTATGTGTTCAGTGCTCTGCGGGCAGCTGTCTTCGTCTTTGCCAAGGCTTTAAAGACGGCGATCTACAGCGCCGTGATCACGATCATCGTTTTCAATCTGGCAGACTACATCACCAGAAGGATGAAGAAGTGAACTGAAGGTTTTATGAAGACGATCTTTTTCGATATTGATGGCACGCTGGTCGATATCATGCGAGGCTTGCCAGATCCGAGCCCACTGACGATGAAAGCCTTCCGAAAGATGAAGGAAGAACACCGGACGATCATCGCTTCCGGCCGATCTTTGGGCATGCTTCCGGACAAGGTGAAGGAGCTCGATCCTTCGGGCTATTTGCTGATGAACGGTGCGTATTTTCAGCTGAATGGAGAGGATCTTTTTTCATATGTGTTCAAGGAAGAGGAGATCGAAGATATCGTCGCATTTTTTGATGACCATGAGGGGATCATCTTTCTTGAAACGAAAAGCGATGTGATCTTCTGCAACGGCATCGGGACTGATCTTTTCAGGAACATGCTGGAAGGATTTGAGGATCACAGCGTCTATCTGGAACTTGAGGAAAGAGATCAGGAAGAAGTGAATATGATATCGGTCTACTTTGAAAAGGAGGAGACCGGAAAACTCTTTGTACAACAGTTCAAGGATGCGTTTGATATCACCAGACAGTTTGCGGATCTGCCGTATTATGATGCGAACATTCCCGGGATCAACAAGGGCACGGCGATAAGGAAATACCTGGAAAAAGAAGGCATAAAGAAAGAAGACTGTTTCGCTTTCGGCGATTCATTCAACGACCTGCAGATGATGGAAGAAGTGGGGACTGCGATCGCCATGGGCAATTCCGTTGAGGAACTGAAACTGCTGGCGGATGATGTGACGAAAGATGTACTGGATGAGGGCGTCTATCATGCGCTCGTGAAATATGGTTTGATCGATGAGATCAGGGAGGAAAAATGATGCATCAGATCATGGAAGTTGTGAAACATGATAAAGGGTTTTTTGAAGACAGGCCGGAAATACTGAACAACGAGTTTGACCGTTTTGGAAAGATGGCTCTGGTCGATGCCTATGGGCTGATCTTTGATGAAGAAGGAAAGGCTCCGATCCTCTTTGTAAGGCATGGCAAAAGGGATGGCTATCGTTTCGGAGGCTTCTGCAGATTGAACGAGGATCCTGTTGGTGTTCAGACAGCTTTGCATGACGAGGACATGGAACAGAAAGAGACGGATCATCCGTTTTCTCTGCTCAGCAAAGATCCCTGGATCTATGGCTATGGATCGGGAGATCCTTTTTCCGAGTATCGTTATTTTGAAGAAGATGGTCTGATCAAAGGCACCTGGAAAGAGGGGACCTTCTTTGAAGGAAAGGCTGAACCCTTCCCTTATGCGATCATTCAGCATATGGGCGATATCGCCAATTTCACGCAGATCATTCAGCCATGTGTCGTGAGCGGAACATACGAGGGCAGACCGATCCGTTTCCTCGGTTCTTTTGACAAGGTCTTCATGCCTTCTGAAGAGAAGAAAGACATCGCTGCCACCATGGCTTATATCCTGTGTCTCGATCACGGGATCAGGCCGGATGGACGCAGGGAGTCTTTCGTCGTTTATATCAATGATCAGGGAAAGTCGATGGGCTTGTATTATCTGGAGGGAGAAGAAGCGGTCGTCAGCGAGGATGTGCGCATGGAGACGGAGTGGTTCCTGCAACCGTATGTGGATGACAGGACTCTGATGTATAAGGATGCAATCTTCCACATCAAGGATAAGACGATCCATTTTGAGGGAAGATGGGGCAGCAAAGGGATCACCGCCTATCCGCGTTACGAAAAGCACGGCCAGTCGCAGATCTTCGGTACCTGGTACGAAGGGGATGCGCCATATGAGCACACTTTGTTTACGACTTTCCATGAGAGCATGGAAGCCTATGACTACAAGTTCCGAAAGCTCGGCTACAGGATCAGAGATTAAAAAAAGAGGGAGACCTCTTTTTTAGATCTTCAGCCGTTCGCTATGTCCTTTTTCCAGTTCTTCGCAGTCTTCCTTGTAGATCAGAAGATAGGCGTTTCCGGTCGGCTGATCATCGTCCCAGTTGAGGACGTTATATGCTGCAGTTCCGACATCTTCGATCTCCAGCAGTGAAGCGAAGTGTGTCACTTTGCCGACGTTTTCCGCATTCAGTTCGATGCCGTAGTCTTTGAAGAAGCCTTCCAGCATGGCGGTCCTAGTCGAAGCGGGACACAGGGCGTTGACCCTGATCCCGTGTTCTTTCAGTTCACGGTCCATCGATTCATTCAGTTCGTACTGTGCCCATTTGGATGCATCATAGGCCTGTTCGGAGCGGCTGGGGCGGAAGTATTCTCTTTTCAGATGGTTGGTGACGATGTTGAGGATGTGACCGCTCTTTCTTTCGGCCATGTGACGGGCGATCTTTTTGGTGCACAGGTAGGTCGCCCTGGCATTGATGTTCATCTGACGGTCAAAGATCTCCAGTGCTTCTTCGTAGGATCCTTTCAGATAGGAGTTGGCGATGAAGATACCGGCGTTGTTGACCAGGATGTCGATCTCGTTGTCTTTCAATATATGATCAAAGATGGCTTCGATCTGCCAGGGATCTGACAGATCGCAGTGATAAGAAAAAGAAGGATAATTCGTTCTCAATCTTTCAGCTGTTTCTTGAGCAGCATCATCATCGTTGTCGAGGATGTGGGTGATGATGCGGTGTCTGTTCAGTGCCATGGCGATGCCTTTGCCGATCCCTTTGGCTCCGCCGGTGATGATGGCGTTCATTCCTTCTCTGAGCATGCGGCCTCCTTTTTACATAATCACTATAATTGTATCCTTTTTGTTGCGAGTATTTGACAACGCTTTCATTATCTATTACTATGATTTTGTGAATAAGGTTGTTACTCTTCGGGAGGCTTGTCTTGTTTACATCATTTATTTTTTAGTGATGATGTAGTTATAAGATGGCACGAAGAGTTTTTTCATTCATGACGTCTTTTATCTGGGAAGGGGAACAGATTGAAGGTCATAAAGAACATCAACAACAATGTGGCGATCTGCGAGGACTCACTGGGAAATGAAGTGGTCGCTTTTGGCAAAGGCATCGGCTTCAGAGAGCCCCCATATGATTACGATATCAAGGATATAGAGCGCACTTTTTACAATGTGGACAGCAGGTACCTGGAACTGGTGGCTGATGCCGACGAAGAGATCATGAATGTGGCGATGGAGATTCGTGATCATGCCGTACATAAGGGGCTGATGACCGGAAACAATCTTTTCTTTTCCCTGGTCGACCATATCACTTTTGCCCTGAAGAGGCAAAGAGAAGGGATACAGTTTACTTTGCCGATCAAGGACGATATCCGTTTCAAGTTCCCGGATGAAATGGAGATCGGCAGATTCGCGCTGAAACGCATTAGAGAAGAATTGAAAGTCCTCCTGCCTGCTGACGAAGCGTGCTATATTGCCTTGAATATTCTGAATTCGGAGACGGAGGCTTCCGACAGACAGGAAAGGGAGGCCAGGACGATCCGGGAGATCACCGACATCATTTCGAAAGAGATGGGCATCAGCATCAATGAGGACAGCGTCAGTTATTCCCGGTTCGCTTCCCATATGCACTATCTGCTGCAGAAATCTGATTTTGGGACCGAAAGCAACTATACAGACCTCCTGAATACGATGCGCTCCAGCAATGAAAAAGAGTATCAGGTGGCGCTGAAAGTGCGCGAGTATCTGATGGAGAGGAGCTATGGAGAACTGTCGGAGGATGAGATCCTCTTCCTGACGCTCCACATCACCAGACTCTGTCAGAGAGAGAATTAGGCCAATACAGTCACAGGACTGTACGATAAATAAAAAAGGAGAAAAATATGGCAAACAACAAACAACTGATTGAAGGTATCGTTGAATGCTTGGGCGGTGCCGAGAACATCACCTCATGCTGGCATTGCGCTACCAGACTTCGTTTTGAACTGAAGGACTGGGGCCTTGTCAAAAACGATGCGCTTGACAAAGTCAAAGGCGTGCTCGGCAAGAGCGTTGCAGGTTCCCAGCTTCAGCTGATCATCGGCCCGGGCGTTGCGGAAGTTTATGAAGAACTGTGTGATACTTATCACATCGCAAAACAGGCTGCGATCGATGAGAACCTCGATACCAAAGGTGCTCTGACATTCAGAAAGGTCCTGAACAACATCGTCACAGCGATCGCCGACAGCTTCATCCCGATCATTCCGGCCATCGTCGCTTCATCCTTCATCTCACTGATCCCGACGGTATTCGGTCCGACGATGCTCAACATCATGTCTCCGGAATCCGATATCTACCGTCTCTTCACGTTCATCGGTAACGTCGGTTTCTACTTCCTGCCTGTCTTCATGGGTATGACAGCTGCGAAGAAGTTTGGCTGTTCACAGGTACTTGGCGTCTTTATCGGCGCGATGATGCTTCACCCGACTTACGTTGACATCGTCAATTCCGGTGTTCCGTTCAAAGTCTATGGCATCCCGATGACAGCTGTCTCTTATGCGTCTTCGACGATCCCTGCGCTTCTCTCTGTCTGGGTCATGTCCTACATCGAGAAGTTCTTCCACAAGAATCTGCCTAGCGCATTGAGAATGGTCTTCGTTCCGCTCTTCACGATCCTGATCATGATCCCGCTGGTATTCGTCGTGATCGGTCCGTTAGGAACGATGATCGGTAATGTCCTTGCGAACATCTTCGTTACGATCGGTTCTTTAGGCCGTATCCCGGCTATCCTGACCGGCACGTTCATCGGCGGCATCTTCATCTTCGCCATCATGTTCGGTATGCATATCCCTCTCTTCATGATCGCTCTTGGCCTGATGGCACAGAACGGCGGCGTCGACTTCCTGATCCTGCCGGGTATGATGACTTGTGTCTTTGGTCTCTTAGGTATGGAGATCGGCGCTCTGTTCAAAGCAAAGGATCCGGAGAACCGCGCATTGACGCTTTCATATATCGTCACGCATGCGATCGGCGGCATCACCGAGCCGGCACTCTTTGGTATCGGTATCCGTTACAAGAAGCCGATCATCATGTCCTGTATCGGTTCCGCGATCGGTTCCTTCTTCCTGGGCCTGTTCAATGCCGGCACTTACACGGTCGTTGCTTCATCCAACCTGCTGGCTGTCACAGCCTTCGCTGGAGGCCCGACTTCCAACTTCATCTTTGGTCTGATCGGTCTTGGCATCGCTGTCGTATCAGCTGCGATCCTGACTTATCTGTTCGGCTTCAAAGACGTCGACTTCTAAGAGGATCTTTGGGATGATCGCTTTTCTGCGGTCATCCCTTTCTGTTTTAAGAAATATCCGCGATATCTTTTAAAAGAGAAAAAGGAGATAAAACCATGGCAAAAGAAGTATTTTTTTCTAACAGTATGAATGACGGTTACTTTGAAGAAGTGAAGATGTCGGAAGATCTCTATGCCTTTCAGCCACCGGTCTTTCACAACGAACGCGATGATGATGCAAAGATCGCGCTTTGCGATCCGTTCGGTGTCATCTACGTGGAAGGAGAGGGAAAGCCGCGTTATTACATGCGCCATGCGCTGATCGATATGTACCGTTTCGGCGGCGTCATTGAACTTGGCGACGGACCTTTTGACATCCAGAAAAGCGGCGACTGTGACGAGTTCTTTCAGAGCGGACAGATCACGGATACTTTCCGCAAGAGAGAAGACGAGGAGAATGGGGATTATGTCTACGGCTTCGGCACAGAAGATCCATATTCAAGATTCCGTTTCTACAGGGATCACGCGGTATTTGAAGAAGGAAAAGACATCCTGAAGATAAATGCCAGATATATCTCAGATCCGATTGTCGACCATCAATGCGCTTTCGGAAACCTGCCTGAGATCTTCTTCCCGGCGGTCTTTGATGGAACATATCGGGGAAAGAAGATCTGCGGCATGGGTCACTTTGCAATGAACTATCAGCTCTCACACGTCAGGGAGAACATCCTCTCTTCTCTTGGCTACATTTCTTTGACCGTGATGGGCATCAGAGAAGATGGCAGATATGAGCTGGCTTTCATCGCGATGGATCAGACCGGAACGGCCGGTGCCTATTACAAACTGGAAGGAGAACCGCTGATCAGCAGTTCTGCAGTATCGATGGAAGCTGACTGGTATCGCCTGCCATATGTCGATGACGGGACTTGCGTATTCAAGGATGCGATCTTCCGTTTTGCCGGCAAAGAGATCCACTTTGAAGGAAAGTGGGGTACCAAGGGCGTCAGGCCGGAACCACGCATCGAAAAACACGGTCAGTCGCAGATCCTGGGCACCTGGTATGAAGGAAGCACACCATACAAGCACAAGCTGTCCATGACGTTCTCCGAGAACATGGAAGCCTATGACTACAAGCTTGAGAAGATGGGGTTTGAGGTCAAAGACGTCAAATGAAAAAGAATATAAGATTTGAGCATCAGAGCGGATCCGCTTTGTTTGCATGTACAAAAAGACTGGAGACGAAAGATCTGAAGGCTCCGACTCCTGAGGTCTTCGATACAGCATATGATGGAAGGGCGATCCTCTCGCTCAGCGATTTCATCGGCATGGTCTTCCCGAACGGGGATGCCAACCAGAAGCCAATGCTTTACATCCGCCATACGGACATGCTGAAGAAACAGTTCCGTTTCGGCAATCTGCTGGAACTGGGCGATGACTGGCTGGATGTTCAGAAGGGTGCTTACCATGTGGAAGAAGTTGGTCAGAGCGGTTCCCCGATCAGTACTTATCATCAGATCGATGATGAACATTCCGGCTATGAAGCATTGGAGTACCCGGCTTCTTTTGTCTTTGGAAAGGACAGATTTCATGTAAAGGAAGGTTCTTTCATGGAACTGGACTACGAGACCTGGCCATATGCGATCATCGAACACGAGTCGATGTACAACAACGTCTCGACTATCATACAGGCTGGATCGATCATGGGTCTATATGAGAATAAGCCTTGCCTGGGTCTGGGTGAACACGACCGTCTCTTCATTCCAAGCGAAGTCCATGGCTTTGACGGGATCACCAATGCATTCGGCTACTTCTATATGAACATGATGGGCATCAGAGAAGATGACGGTCGCAGGGAACAAGCACTGATCTCGATCGACCCGTTCCATGGCAAGAATTTCTGTTACTACTATATCGATGGCGAAACACCGATCCTGACGGACAAGGTGGAAATGGAAACAGAATGGAAGAAGTTGCCATATGTAGACGATGGGACCTGTGTCTACAAAGATGCGATCTTCCGTTTCGGCGGAAAGGAATTGCATTTTGAAGGCAAATGGGGTTCAAAAGGTTTCACAGTCAAACCGCGCATCGAGAAGCACGGCCAGTCGCAGATCTTCGGCACCTGGTATGAAGGAAAGACGCCATATAAGCACCGTCTTTTCATGACTTTCGGTGAGAACATGGAAGCTTACGATCACAAACTGAAGGGACTGGGTTTTGATGTCACTGACTGATCTGAAGATCGAATACCGGAAACTGAGGAACGACGACTTCTCGCCTTCTCCTTCCTGCTTCAGGGAAGACATTCCAGGCGAGGAGGTCAGACTGATCCGGCACGACAACTGCGGGATGCTGCTGTTCGAAAACAGGAGACCGCAGTACTATTTCCACAACATGAATGAGACCTCTTCCAGATGGTCGTCTTTCATAGAACTCGGCGAAGGCCCTCTTTCGCTGCAGGAGAGCGTCCACGATGAGGACATGGCGCAGAATGAAGAGACTGACAGCTACCATCTCATCAGCGAAGATCCTGTAACTTATGGGATCAGGACCCTGTCCGGAAAGCCAATGGAATTCACTTATAACGAAGAGGGCTGTATCTGGAAGGAAGGGGAAGGTGCTTCGATCCTGGATGTGAGAGGCGAATGGTTTCCATATGGACTCATCTGTCACATGGGATCGGAATACGATATCCCGTTCATTCACCAGCCGGTCCATCTCAAAGGAACATATGAAGGAAAGCCAGTCGAATTCCTGGCCTGCATCGACAGGATCTTCTCACCAATGGGGCAGGAAGATGAGATCATCAGGAATGCGACGTCTTACATCTCATCTTATTGTTCAGGGATCAGAGAGGATGGAAGAAGAGAATGGTTCATGGCTTTGATCTGTCGTGAAAACGGCAAAGGCTTGGGAATCTACTATATCGACAAAGAAGAGCCTGTGATCAGCGGAGATGTCATCAATGAAGGGATCTGGCAGAGACTTCCCTATGTCGATGACGACACGGTCGTGTCGATCGACAACGTATGGCGTTTTGCGGGAAAGGTCTTTCACGTGAAAGGCAGATACGGAGCCAAAGGCTTCACAGGAAGACCGCGTCTGGACAGACACGGTCAGTCGCAGATCTTCGGTACCTGGTATGAAGGAGATACAGAGTACAGACACCGGATCTGGAATACATTCAGTGAGAACATGGATGCCTATGCTTCTTCAATGAAGGAGCGAGGCTTTAGAGTCAAAGAATAGAAGGAGAGAATAAATGAGTTTTCCAAAGGGTTTCTTATGGGGCGGAGCTGTAGCAGCCAATCAGTTTGAAGGTGCATGGGATGTCGATGGAAAGGGTGAATCGATCCCTGATCACTGCACCAACGGTTCGCATGCCGTGCCAAAACGCGTCACCAGGGTGATCGATAAGGACAAGTATCTTTATCCGAGCCATGAAGCGATCGATTTCTATCATCACTACAAGGAAGACATCGCTCTGTTTGCGGAAATGGGTTTCAAGACCTTCCGTTTCTCGATCGCCTGGACCAGGATCTTCCCGACAGGAATGGAAGAAGAGCCAAGCGAGGCCGGTCTGAAATTCTATGAGGATGTCATCGATGAACTGAACAGATACGGCATTGAGCCGCTGATCACGATCTCTCATTACGATCTACCTTATGCGCTGGTCGAAAAGTACAACGGCTGGTATGGAAGAGAACTGATCGATCTGTTCATGAAGCTGGTCAGAGTCATCTTTGAAAGATACAAGGGAAAAGTGAAATACTGGCTCACTTTCAACGAGATCAATGCCGGTACCTTGAGTCTTGGTGCGGCCCTCTCTTTGGGAACGATCAAGGGTTATGACGGTGCCTTCACAGCCATACCGGATGAGCCGCAGATCCGTTTCCAGGCTCTGCATCACCAGCTGCTGGCGTCGGCTCTGACGGTGAAATATGCGCATGACAATTATCCGGATTACAAGATCGGAAACATGATCACTTTCCTGGCGGCATATCCGCTCACCTGCAACCCGGACGATCTGCTTCTGACGCAGCAGCACATGCAGATGATGAACTGGTACTGCAGCGATATCCAAGTCAGAGGAGAGATCCCGTTCTATGCCCACCGCTATTTCAAAGACAACGGCATTGAGATCAGGATGGAAGAGGGAGACCTCGATATCCTGAGGAACGGCAAGATCGATTTCTACACATTCAGCTACTATATGAGTGTCTGTGAGACTGCCGATCCGAAAGCGGAAGGCATCGAAGGAAATCTCGTCGGCGGTGCCAAGAACCCGTATCTCAAGGCTTCCGACTGGGGTTGGCAGATCGACCCGAAGGGCCTGAGATGGGTCCTCAATGAAGTCTATGGTCGCTACGGCATCCCTTGCATGGTCGTAGAGAACGGTCTAGGCGCCTATGACAAACTGGAAGACGGCACCGTTCACGACCAGTATCGGATGGACTATCTGAGACTTCACATCGAACAGATGCATGAGGCGATCAAGGATGGTGTAGACCTGATCGGCTACACGCCTTGGGGATGCATCGACCTGGTCTCCGCTTCGACCGGAGAAATGGCGAAGCGCTACGGCTTCATCTTTGTCGATAAATACGATGATGGTACCGGAACTCTGGAAAGGATGAGGAAAGATTCCTTCTACTGGTACAAGAAGGTCATTGCAAGCAACGGAGAGGATCTGGCTTAGGATATGGCAAGGACCGTATATTTCACAAACGATGGCTATCATGTGATGCATATCGAGGGCGGACCGGTCAACAACCTGATCGAAAAGACACCGGTCCAGTTCGATAACACCTACGATGACCATGCGAAGGTCGTCCTGCTGGATCATTACGGGACCCTTTTCCCTGATGCGGATCCATTAAGGAAGCCGTATCTCTATTTCCGTCATACCGATGTGGCCAACAACAAATACCGTTTCGGTAATATCGTTGAATTGGGTGACAAGCCATTGGATGTTCAGAAAGGCGTCCTGCATGCCGACGAATCGGCACAGAGCGACACACCGATCGATATACCTTACGGCAAGATCGAAGAAGGCGTTCTGGGTTTTGAATCAAAAGGAAAAGTCTCAGCACGTTATTATCCCGATCACATCACCATCAAAGAGGGAGACTATCTCAATCTGACCGCTTATGCCTGGGAAGGCTTCACACTGTATGATCATCAGTCTACCTATGAAAACTGTTCGGTCGTCTTTCAGCCTTGTACCTACATGGGTACACTGGATGGAAAGCCGGTGATCGGTCTTGGCTCATATGACAGGCTGTGCATGAAGTCTCGTGCGTCCGGTGGTTTCGGAACGGTCCCGCTGGCTTATATCGCGATCTCGCTGATGGGCATCAGGGAAGATGGCAGGAGGGAGTACTGTTTTGCCAGCCTTGGCCTTTCTGATGGAGCTAGGTCCATGCTGGCGTACAAGATCGATGGCGAAGAGATGATCACAACTGACAGAGTTGCCATGGAAGCAGACTGGATGCATCTGCCTTATGTTGATGACGGTACCTGTGTATTCAAGGATGCGGTCTTGCGTTTTGCGGATAAGGAAGTTCATTTTGAAGGCAAGTGGGGAACGAAAGGTTTCTTAAGGAAGCCGCGTATCGAAAAACATGGACAATCACAGATGTTCGGTACCTGGTATGAGGGGAAGACGCCTTATAAGCATCGGCTCTATTACACCTTCACCGAAAACATGGAAGCTTATGATGAAAATCTGGAAAAATTCGGATTCGATGTGATCGACTAGATCCTTATCAAAAAGATCGGCATTTGTTTTATAGTAATAGTAGATGAGGGAGAGGAATATGAATGCATTAAGAGAAAAACTGAAAACAGAAAAAGTCATCATCGGCATGGTCCACCTTCATGCCTTACCGGGATCTCCGAAGTATCAGGGAGACCTTGAGGAGATCTATGAGGCAGCTCTGAAGGATCTGAGAGCTCTGGAAAAGGGCGGTGCCGGAGCAGTCATCATTGAAAACTTCGGTGATGTGCCTTATGCCGCAAACAACGAATTGATCAACAAGATCGCCTTCGCTTCCATGGTCGCAAGACTGAGAAGGGAGACGAAGCTTCCGGTCGGTATCAACTACCAGTTCAACGATGTCGAGACCGAGTGGGCGGTCGCTTATAACAGCGATGTGGACTTCATCAGGTGTGAAGTCTTTGCCGAGAACCGCGTCGGTCCCAATGGCCTGTTCATTGCAGCGGGTCCTGAACTGATGAGGATGAAGGCTCACTACAACAAGGATGTCATGATCCTGGCGGATGCCAACGTCAAACATACTTTTGCCTTGGCTGAGCAGCCACTGGATTTCACGATCGAGTCTCTGATCGAAGGCGGTGCCGATGGCATCATCGTGACCGGCATCACGACCGGCGTCAATCCGAGCGTTGAAGATGTCAAACTTGTGAACAAACATGC
>JAILBD010000053.1 GCA_024681275.1 Erysipelotrichaceae bacterium | reverse complement strand
ACCTCCGTAAAACAAAAAAACAACATCGCCAGCGATGTCATTCAAGAGGGGTTCAAAAACCAGTTTCCATGCCCCTTTTCCATGGAACAAGATGATGTGTACGGCCGTACCCAAACTTTACTTTTTAATGTTAAGACTAACAAAAATCCTTTGTCAATGCATTTTTCGGGAAATATAATCCGGAAATACCACTTATCAATAATGGTACTGAAAACTTTTTCTTTTTTTGCCATCGGGACATAAAAAAGCAGATATATCGCCTGATATATCTGCTGCATTTTATCCGTTCTTTGAATGATCGGGCTTCTCCGGTGGCTCTTTACCATCCTCCGGCTTATGATCGCCATCAGGCATTCCGCCTTCCGGCATTTCCGGTCTGTCGCCATGATCTGAAGAGGAAGCCGCCACATAGACGATCGCCTCCCCTGAAGAAGCATTTCCCTGCACATACTCTTGTCCATCGACATAGAGCTTATGTCCGTTCAGATCGATCGAATCGGCAGCGCAGGTCAGAGAAGTGATGCAGGAATCGGCTGTCAGAGTCCATTTTGAACCCTCTTGTATCTCGACATAGACCTCACCCTCTTCACCGTCTTCGTTGATGGCGCCGGTATAGACGGAGCTGTCTTTCAGATACAGGTTCAGCGTAGACACGGAATCGACCAAGATGTCTCCTTCGATTGTCTGTTCAGCAAGTTCCATCGTGACATGACCGCCATTGGAACCCTCGCTTCCCCAGCCGGCTGCAGCCGCTCTCAGGAAGAGACCCTCCGCATCTTCATTCGTGATCGCGACACCGTTCAGGCTGATCGATGCCACGGTATTGTTCACAAAGAAGATGTCGCCGTTTCTGTTCAGCAGGGATCCGCCATTCATCGTGAATGAAGCGAGTCCCTCATCCGCATCGCCGGACATGGACTGATAGATCATGACTGCCTGATACCAGTCCGACTTGTCGGAATTCTTTGAAACGTTGTTGGCGACCAGCTCGACGTCATTCAGCGTCACGCTGTTCTGTCCTTCCACGACGACGCCCTGGGAAGAAGTCGATTCCAGATAGGCATCGCTCACCGTGACATCCGCTGTGGAGTAGATGACAGGTGATCCCTTGCCATCCGTCACATAGGATCCCTTTGAAACATTGACGATGCCTCCGCCTCTGTCCGATCTGATGGCGGCTGACGAGTTGCCGCTGGTGTGGATGTTAAGATTGGAAGCGTTCATCGTTCCACCGCCTGTCGTCATCAGGCCGCCTGAGCAGTTTCCTGATGTTTCAATGACGGAATCCGAAATATTCACCGTCGTTCCCTCGCCGTATGAGAACACGCCGTTGGCATGGGTCCCGTCGGTCTCCACGACGATCTGATCCAGATCGAGCGTTGCCCCATCTGTGGCGAAGATCGCGGCATTCTCGCCATAGAAGTCGGCCTCATCGCCGGAAGAATCGCCGCTCTTTTCAACTTTGGCATTTGAATAAGAGGCTTCTTCGCCAACCGCTTCGATGGCATGCGCACCGCCCTCATCCGATATGTATGTCTCTTCGATCGCGATCTCTTCCTTCTGCGGGATGGAATGATCATCGGCCGAAGCTTGGACTGTTTCTGCATTTCCTGTTTCCTGATCCCGCACCTGCTTCTGTGCACAGGCACACAGGGACAGGCTTAAGGCGACACTCAACACCAATAACACAGACTTTTTCATGTTCAAGTCCTCCTTGTATGCCTCTACTTTAAGGTCTCTGTCTGAACTTCAGGTGAAGAAAAACGGAAAAACGGGTGAATTAAAAAAGGCAGGACAGCGCTGATCATGCAAGCGGCATCCTGCCTTCTGTATCGTTTTTATTCTGCGGCAGCTGAATAGTACTTCTGCCCGTAGATATCCGTGAACTCGTAAGACATCAGCGTCTTGTAGTCCGCGATGCTGAGATCGCCCAGATAGAGATCATCTTTGACGATCAGCTTTCCTTCCAGCTTGTAGGCGTCATCGAAAGTGCCGTCATAGCTGTAGTGATCGCAGATCAGCTCGATCTCATCGCCCTCGGCGAACTCATAGAGATTCTTGGCAACGACATCGGATTCATCCCTGTAGTCGAATGCCGCACCCACGATCTCAGCCGACTCGTCATCGATCATCGTGATCAGGTTGGCATACTTGCCATTGATCAGGACCGGGATGCGTCCGGTGTAGATCGTATTGTCGCCGTCGACCGTGCTGTAAAGCTCATAGTAGGCTGCGACATGCCATTTCTCATTGTCGTCAGAGACAGCCAGCCACATCGTCTCCTGAGGCTTCATCAGATTTCCGGCACCGTCGATGTCGTAGATCGAATCCTTGCCCAGATCGATGTATCCGTTTCCGTCATCGATGAACATGTTCAGTTTCAGGGAATCCACCAGTGACCACTGATCCTCACTCAAAGCGATCTTGTCCTGCTTCCAGTTGAGATCCGCATCGAAGTGATTCTCGACGATGTACTTGACCATGTTCTCATTGATCCTGCCGCCGAACAGCGCGTCAAGACCGCTGCCGTAGTAGCTCGAATAAGAGTCATTGGACGAATAGGAACCGTTCAGGAAGAGGTTCAGCACATCGAACAGCAGTTCCTCGCTGCTCTGTGAAGAGTAGTACTGGGAAGGATCGAATCCGCTGTAGTTCTGATATGCCGAATGAGAACCGCCTGAAGCGACCTGACCGGAAGTCTGGTAGGAAGCGAAGTTCCTGACGACCTTCGAATAGTCCTCGTTCATATCGATCTGATCGTATGTTTTCAGGATCGTATTGACATACCTGGTCGAACGATACGGGAAGTAGATGGACAGGCCATAGGCATTAGACATGCCCCTGGATGTGTTGTTGTATTTGACAGCCTTCATCAGAGACTGACAGAGATTTCTTGCCTCAGGCGTATCGATCCTGTTGGCCAGGTCGACCAGGTCGACCATGTCGATATAGGAATCGCTTGCGAACTCTCTGCTTCCCTTTCTGGCGGCAGCGACCGTGCGGTAATCGGTATCGATCAGCGCATTCGTCGACTGTGAGAAAGCGGTCATGGCTTTCGGAACCAGACCTTCCATCTCCGCCAGGTCGATGACAGACAGCGTCGCCTTCTGACCCGGCGTATCGGTCGAACACTTCGAAACGAAATCATCCGCGATGTTCTTGCCGATCTGGACCGTGTTCATCGACGTGTCGCTGTTGAACCTGCTCAGCCAGTTGGTGTAGTACCAGCCGATGCCCGGTTCGGACTCCTCGGAAGCGATCATGTAATCCGCATGCTCACCCAGCATCAGAGCCGTCTCGGCCGTAGCCATCAGACAGGCATCGAAACCGATGAAATCGAATTCGACACCGGCCTCCGTCAGAGCCTGATCCAGCTGACCGAGCGACATGGAACCGCGCTTCGGATACTTCTCATCATAGCCGTAGCCGCTCACAGAACCCCCGCCGTGATCCCAGAGGATGAGTTCATAACGGTTGGCTTCGAAATTGTCCGTACAGAATTCGATGAAAGATACCAGGGTATCCGGATCCACCATCGAACCGGTACCGGCATTATCCACCAGACAACCGATCTGGCCGTTGCCAACGACCTGATAGATCTGATTGTAACGGTTGGAAATGATATTGGTATGCCACTTCGTCGTACCGCCGGTGTAGACGATCAGATTGATGTTATCCAGTTTGGCATTCGCCATCTCCTGCAGGTCGTATACGCCCATGGCCGCCTGGGATTCCAGGTCGGAACCGCACATGTAGACCATGATCGTGACCTTGTCCTTCTGCTGACCCAGGATATCGGTGCGCTTCGGACGGATGCCTGAAGTGACATCCAGATCGAGCTTCCCGACATTGGAAGTCAGCTGCCAGTTGCTGGAATAGACGGTCGAAAGGTTGGAATTGATCCCTTCATATCCCGCCTTGTTGTCATCCTTGGGTTCTTCCTGCGGTTTCGGTGTGTTGTCGACCGTATTGGTCTCCGGCTTGTTGCCGCCGTCACCGGAACCGACGAGGAAAAAGCTCATCAGGAAGTTCACCAGCAGGAACGCAACGACCAGGAAGATCAGGAATTTGAATATGCTGAACCTACTTCTTCTCTTCATTTCTGTTGCTCCTGAGAAGCCTGCGGACCACGGACATGAACCCGCCTTCGCCTACTCTCTGATACGTGCCAAGCCCCTGTGATCTTCTCACCTTGACGGCTTCGCCTTCAACGATGTGTCTTTTTCTTCCGCTTGTTTTTCTTTCGCTCATTCTATTCTCCTTCCACTTGTTCAAAATCAACGCCATCTTCGCTTTCAAACGCATCCAGATAGCGCATGGCCAGATCCAGAGACTGTTTGTGTTCCTCGCCATCCCTGATCAGGCCCGGGAATTCATTGACCCGGAAATAAATATTGTCGATCTCCCTGTTATCCAGCTTCATATCGAAGCAGATGTCCACGTCATCGCTGTCCGGATAAGCTTCCTCAAAGATCGAGATCTCCTTGATCTCATCCAGTTTCACGACATCCGCGTTCTCCTTCTTCAGATCCTTGCGCTTGGAGATCACGAACTGCCTGCTGCCCTCATCCAGATAGAGGCTGTATTTGCCCGCCACCGTCTTATCCGTTTTGAAAGCCTCCAGCTTCTTCAGATTCTCCTGACGGTATTCCAGATGCTTCCTGAAGGCATCCAGATCCATCTTCCGATAATCATCATCATTCAGCCAGGGGGAAGCGGGTTTGATGCAGTTGCGGCACAGCACGCCGTCTTTTATCTTCTTGTTTCCATATCTGCTCAGCGGCTCCCCGCAGAGCACACAGATTTTTTCATTATTGTTCATATCTGATTCTCCATATCTATATTTTATATTAAATCTTCTTTTGAAAAACAAAAATACTCGCAAGACCCGTCCTGTCCACTTTCTCCTTCACGTCTTTTCCATCGATCCCTCATGAAAAAAGATGCCTGCGCATCTTCTCATTCGACCCCCGTATAAGGCATCACATAGACTGGAACTTCCACACCGACCTCCTCATCATCCGGAACTTCCTTGCTTCGGACATTGATATCGAAGCGCACATCTTCCCGATCGGCAACTTCCAGATCCTGATCGCACTTCAGATCCTCGTTCAGCAGCAGCGTATGGATCAGGGAATGATCTTCCTCCAACGGCACACCGCTGTATTCCACGACGATGATGTTCTCCGGCAGGATCTCGATGACCTTCGGAATGAGGCCGTTATGGACCGGAAACCCGTGATGCATCATCGAAGCCTCGCAGGTCGTATCTTTCAGTCTGATATAGACCTGCTGTCTGCCCAGTTCCTCCCCTACATGGCCGCTGACCTTGCTTTCCCTGTCATAGACGGCAAGAGGCTCTCTGATCCCGATCTGATAGACCGCCTGATCGGACGGCGTGTTCTCCAGATCGCCGATCGGATCCCCGGAATTCAGATCGATGATGGATCCGTCCGGAACTGTGACCTGGATATACGCATCCGAGATCTGAGACGGCACACCCTCAAAACTCACGAAGAGCTGCGTATCATTGACGGCGCTGACATAGGCCTCCAGACCTGTTGGAATATTGCCGAACCAGTCCGTGATCTCCTCATCCTCTTGTTCCTCGAAACGATAGTCCGCATCATTGATCCTCAGTTCCACGATCTTCGAACCGATGCTTTCACCCACATAGCCATCCACGATCCCTATCGTCTCCACCATCACTAACGGCGAAGCCTTGATCTCATGACTCAGGAACAGCAGCAGTAAAACGCTCAGAATAAACCATGTTTTCTTCATATCTTCTTCATCTCCATGCCTTCATTATCAGAAAAGGAAGCCCTCTCTCATATGTCCGCATAATGCAAAATAAGTTATAGTAAAGTAGAGGAAAGATCTATGAAGAAACAAGTCTATAATCCCTATCTTCCAAGTTACGAATACATACCGGATGGCGAACCGCGCGTCTTCAATGAACGCCTCTACATCTTCGGTTCCCACGACCGCTTCGATGCCCGATCCTTCTGCCAGAACGACTACGTCAGCTGGAGCACACCGGTCGATGATCTCAGCGCCTGGACGTATCACGGCATCATCTTCAGAAAAGAGGATGATCCTTTGAACGATCAGGGCTATCCCCTCTTTGCCCCGGACGTCATCCGCGGAAATGACGATCGTTATTATCTCTACTACGCCCCGGCAGGTACCGGCAGCATCGGCGTCGCCATGTCCGGCACACCGGAAGGAAGATACAGCTTTCACGCCCATGTGCGATACAAGGATGGGACGCTCCTAGGCAAGAAGGACTTCGATCCCCATCCTTTCGACCCCGCCATCTTCATCGATGACGATCAAAGGATCTGGCTCTATATCGGCTTCTCTCCCGACCCCTCCTGGGACTTCCTGGAAAGGGAATTCGGGACCCATCCGTTGCAGGACGGAGCCTGGCTCGTCGAACTGGAAGAAGACATGGCCACCATCAAGGAAGGGCCTTTCCGGCTGAAGATCGAAGACTGTCCGGAGCACGGCCACGATTTCTTTGAAGCGCCATCCATGCGCAAGATCGACGGCCGGTACTATTTCATCTACTCCTCCTTCAATTCCCACGAACTGGCTTATGCGATATCCGAAGATCCGAAAGGCCCCTATCACTACAAGGGCATCCTGCACGACAACGGCGATATCGGACTCGTCCCGGAAAAAGACCGCGTCTCCTATACCGGCAACAACCACGGTTCTTTAATGAAAGTCAAAGACAAGTGGTACATTTTCGGACACCGCCAGACCAACTACTGCGTCTACTCCCGCCAGGCCATCGCCGAAGAGATCCATATGAATGAAGACGGCACTTTTAAACAGGCGGAGATGACGAGCTGCGGCCTCAACGGAGCTGCGCTCATCCCAAGCGGCCGCTATGGCGCCTACATCGCCTGCCATCTGACAGCCAAAGAAGGAGCCTTCCACTATGACGGGATCTGCGCGGAAGAAGTGAAGCTGCATCATCCGGCCTTCAGCCAGGACGGGGAAGATCGGGAATGTGATCCCAAACAGTTCATCCGGAACATGTACGACGGATCGGTCTGCGGTTTCAAATGGTTCAGCTATAAAAAAGACCTTCAGATCGCCATCTCATCAAGAGGCGATGAAGGACACATCGAAGTCAGGACGAAACTGAACGGTCCTGTCCTGACGACCATCTCCATCAGCTCACACGAAGATTTCACGCAAAGCGAAAGAAGATCCCTTCAGATCGGACCATGTGAACGATTTGCCCTCTATCTGACCTATAAAGGAAAAGGCCGCATCGACCTTCTTGACTTTGAACTATCCTAGCTGATCGAAGATCTCTTTCTTCAGCCGGCGCGGACCCCTGATCGCCCTGATCCCAAGGGAATTGAGATAAGCGAAAGTGTACTTATCCTGCCTGAAACGCTTCAGAAGACGAAGTCTCATGACCCTGCTCATCGAGACTTTTTTGTCTCTGTACTCGTAAGGGATATCCGTTTCCTCAGCCATGCACTTGTAAAGGATGGCCGAAAAAGGCTGTGCCACATACATGTAAACGATATCGCCGACACGGATGTCGCTGGACTGCTTCCAGAGGATGCTTTCGCTGCGATCGAAACAGTGCGCCACATCGTAGTAGGCCGGATTTGCCGGAACGATCCAGGCGTCTGACTGATCCACCTGATCATAGGACTGATCGATCAGGGAACGAAGGATCTCATCATCGACGCTCTCATCGAGGACTGCAGTCAGCCACTTCTCCTTGTTCATATGATAGGCTTCATGGAAGCCTTTTTCTTCTTTCAGGGAAGAGATGGTCACTGGATCGGCTTTGACATCGATGATCTCGTATTCCTTCTGATCCAGGCCGATCTTTCTTCCATCGATATTCATGATGATGGCATACCACTTCCCGTTTCGATGATCGCGAAAGACGGCATAGCCCGGATATCTGCTCCAGATGAACTCCGGCTTATCGCCATACTGCTTCCTGATATAGGAAGCGATCCTGCTGCTCTGCGCACTCAGAAAGAGCTCCTTCACGAAACACGCATCCCTGATCTTCTCCAGGAAAGCGATGTAGGCTTCCCTGACGGAACCCACGAAAGCGCCGTATTGCGAATCGGAATAGATGTTGACATATTCCTCGTCCAGTTCCTTCTCGATCACCCTGCCTGAGACCTCTCCCTTCTTCGTAATCCTCAGTTTTGCCCTGAAGGTCCCGTCCAGAAGATCCTCCTCATAAAGATATGCGCCATCTTCCACCAGAAAACCATAAGCAGCCAGCTTACGGAAATCGGGCCTCATCCTTTTAAAAACATCCTTGACTATGTCCATTTTTCTCACCAATCAAAAAGCAAGCTCCTCTAAAGAACTTGCCTGTATGGAACAGGTATCAGTAAGTACCTGTGATCGAGGAAATGTCTTTTACTTTCATCGTAAAACACCTCCTTGTATCCATCATAACACATCAGTACTTGTCGTACTTCAAAGAATTGCCCCTGGCCTTCTCCACCGGATACTTCAGCGCATTCTTATCCATCTTCCTGTCCGTCACCTCGATCAGATCGATCTGCAGCCTCTCCGCCATATCGATCAGATAGGTGAAGACATCGGCCATCTCCTCGCCTACAGCCTGAAGATCATATTCATCGCTCCACTGGAAACACTCCAGCAGTTCAGCCGCCTCGATGCAGACCGACTTCGCCAGATTGACAGGCGAATGGAACTGATCCCAGTCCCGCTCCTCATTGAAAGTCCTGATCTTTTTGACAAGTTCCTCATATCTGTTCATAATGACCTCTTTTCCCTATAGGCACGGATCACCTTGGTATCGGCCGGGACCCATTCGACATCCTCGTCATGCGGATCGATGAAACGGATATCGCTGTGATCATGAAGATGCAGCACCTCATCATCAAAATGGCAGATGAAACAGTCCATCACCAGATGAAAAGACGCATAATCGTGCTCGATCGTGCACAGATAGGAATCGACGCTCAGCTTTGCATCGAATTCCTCCGCGATCTCCCGCACGATCGCCTCTTCCCCGCTTTCTCCCTCTTCGTACTTGCCGCCCGGGAATTCCCAAAGACCCGCCAGATCCCCATACGCCCTTCTGGCGATCATGATCTTTTCCTGTTTTTCGATGACGGCAGCCACGACTTTCACTGTTCTCATAATCTGATTATATTGCGGTTTTCCACTTTTCCACGTGGAAAAAGGAAAAAACTTGGGACAAATCGAGGACAACGGAGCCCGCAAAATCTGCCATCATTATAGTAAGGAGCGAAGAAAATGATCATAGTATTTGTACCTGAAAGAAAGAATTACCACGAAGACCTGGATGAAATGCGCGATTATCTCTTTGAACTGGCTGAAAAGCTCGGCAAGGATGAACGCACCGCTTTCCTCAAAGAACTCAGAGAGAAGGAACACTTCATCTTCGACATTCCCGAAAAACGTTTCTACAATGCCGACGCGGTGTTCCGCTATCTTGCCTCGCAGATCGAAGAAGAGACATCGGGCATCATGCATTGAAAGGCATCCCCAAAAGACCGTATGTACTCATCCGGTCTTTTTATCCGGAAATGGACTACAATGAATGGTGAGATGAAAAACGCGAAGATCATGCTGCTGGCATTCGTGACGCTCTTTTTGCTCAGCGGCTGCAAAGA
>JAILBD010000232.1 GCA_024681275.1 Erysipelotrichaceae bacterium | reverse complement strand
CAGAAGATCGGGGTATGGGAGACGGCGTTCTTGACCTTTGTCAGCACCTGTGTGTCCGTCTCAGCACCTGCGGTGAGACCTGAGACGCATATGGCATCAGGCTTGCAGTTGAATTCGGTCGTTTTGGCGATCGCTGCGATATCCCTGTCTGCGAGATAAACGGCCGCTTCCGGCACGATGTTGTATAACATCTTTATGTCATCAGCACCTATGCGGTGTCTGTGTCTGGCTGTTTCGCCGGAACTGGTATTCCAGATGCCGAAGTCAGATGCATAGACGCCCGAGATGATCTCCCTGATGAATTTACCGCCTACCGCCTTGGCAACGTCCAGAGATGAGATCGGATCCCAGAGGCAGTTCACGCCATGTGGGATGGATACCTCCTCCCTGGCTCTGCCGATGACGTAAGCCATGGCAGCCAGAGTGATCGGCTCCATTTTTGTCAGATATGGAAGCGAATACTCATTGGAAAACATGATGCCATCGACACCGCCCTTCTGAAGAGCAACGACATCTTTTTTCGCTCTTTCAATGACGGCTTCCATTCCTTTTTCCTCATCATAGTAAGGATCGCCCGGAAGCGGAAGAAGATGGCACATGGCGATGATCGGCTTTTCGACATGAAATGTCTCTTGCAGCCAGTTGTTGTCTTTTGCGAAAAAATCCATAACCGCTCCTCCTACCACACGCTCTTGACCATGAAACCCTCATCATTCACTTTCAGCATGATGACGGTCTGCTGATTCTTGGCGTTATAGATCCATAAAGCTTTGGCTTTCTCGTTATAATCCCAATGATCGACTTCAAAGTCTGGATCCTTTCGGCACGCTTCTACGAGTTCTTCGATCGTTTTTGTAGTAAAACCTCTGTCTAACATACTCACACCTCTTTTTTCTGACAATACTGTCTGATTGCCAGTTCTTTATCATTGAATATTCCTCTGCCGACAACGGCACAGTAGATCTTTGAATCCTTCAGTCTCAGATAGGTATCATAAGAGACGCAGCCATCTATCCAGATCTTCTTATTCTCATCTTCAGCCAGTTTCAGAGCAAACTCTTCCATCTCTGGCATATAGTTCTGATCGGGGTCCCAGTGCGCTGTTGTGTTGACGAGGATATGATCGCTAATGCCGACCAGTTCGTCCAGTTCCTCTCGTGCCAGATCTTCGTCGCAGAGATTGACACCGACTTTGACTCCCGCCTGTCTGAACGTTTCTATGACCTTCAGCGGATCAGAAAGATGAGAGACCTGAATGAACGTGACATCACAGTTGCATGCGACGACATCGTTCAGATAATCCAGAGGCCTGAGCACCTCCAGATGCATCGTCTTTTCTCTGCTGGCGGAGATACGGCAGATACCCTTCGCCATCTTCATGCCGAAGGAGATCCCGCCTACGGCAACACCGTCTTCGATATCGATATGAATGTTGTCGAAATAAGCATCGATGTACTCCACTTCGTCTGCGATATGCAGAACGTCCGCTGAAGCAACGGATGGCGATATCAGCATCACGATCCACCTCTGAATCGCTTTGCGATATCCATCAGTTCCTTCACCCTGTCCCGGTCGACCGCATCATAGAAAGAACCATTGTATTTCAATGATGTTCCGACGACACATCCATCGGCAATGCTCAGCGTCTTTTCGATCGTGGAAGCTTTCACGCCGTTGGAAGCAAGTACGGGCTTGTCTGTCACCTTCTTGCTTCTGGAGATCAGCGAATCATCGATCGGTCTTCCTGCTGTCAACCCGAACACCAGCATAGCATCCGGATCCATCGCAAAGTCGACACTTTTCACGACGTCCTCGATCGGCCTTTCAGCGATCTGTTTTGCCCCTTCGGGAACGATGGTCGCCAGAAGTTTCAGATCATCAAGATGCAGTTCTGCTTTGTGACGCAGCATTTCACCCATCTGCACAGAAGAGATACCGTCGTCTGATGCATAGGCACCGAAAAAGGTACCTCTGATGAATTGGGCATCCACAGCGCAGGCCAGATCAAAAGCCTTGTAAGGATCCACCGCGATATTGACACCGAACGGGACCCTGATTTCTTTCTTCAGTTCACCGATGATCCTGGCCATGCAGGCAACGGTGACCGGGCGGACATTGTCGGTATAAGGGATCGAAAACTCGTTCGTGAATAGAACACCGTCGATGCCTCCATCCTGCAAGGCACGCAGGTCATGTCTTGCGCGGGCGATGACCTTGTCCATCCCTCCCTTTGCATCATACTTCGGATCGGTAGGCATAGCCATCAGATGCATCATGCCGATGACCGGCTTGTCGGTGCCAAACAGATCCTTCATCCACATATCAGATATCCCCTCTGTACGCCTTCGCCGCATCCATGAGCTGCTTCACCCTGTTGACGTCGGTCTTGTTGTAGAACTTTCCATCATACTTCATCCAGGTACCGACGATGCAGCCGTCGGAGATCTTCAGCATGTCGGCCACGGTATCCGCCCTGACACCGTTTGAAGCGAAAACAGGCGTATCGGTCGCTGACTTGGCTCTGGTGATGTTCGTCGTATCGATCTGCGCTCCGGCGTTGTTGCCGAATACAAGCAAAGCGCCCGGTGCGATCGAGAAGGTCACGGACTTGGCGACATCTTCGATCGGTCTTTCTGCGATCTGCCTTGCCCCTTCCGGAACAAGTGTCGCCAGGGTATAGACATCCTTGCAGCCGACGTCCACTCTGTGCCGTTCGATCTCTCCCTGTGAATAGGAGCTGACGCCATAGTCGCCGGCATAGGCACCGAAGAATGTCTCTCTGACAAAGTCAGCACCTACAGCAGAAGCCAGGTCAAACACCTTGTAGGGATCCATGGCAACATCGACGCCGAAAGGAACTTTTATTTCATTCTTGAGCTGACCGATGATCCTGGCCATGCAGGCAATGGTGACCACTCTGACGTCCGCTACATAAGGAATGGAAAACTCATTGCAGAACAGGACACCATCGATGCCTCCGTCCTGCAGGGCATGCAGATCTTCCCTGGCCCTTTCCACTACAGCTTCGATACCGCCTTTGGGATCGTACTTAGGGTCTGTCGGCAGCGCCATCAGGTGCAGCATGCCGATGACCGGTTTATCTGTACCAAACACTTCTTTCATCCACATATTCTATTTCCTCCTCTTTCTATAGTTCTATCTCACTAAAGGAAAACACTTCCTTGTCTGCCATTGATGTATCCTGTCTGACCCTTGATCCCTTGAAGCCGATCGTATAGATACCGGCGGCGACACCTGCTCTGATACCGTTGCAGGAATCTTCAATGATCATAAGGTCCTTTTTGTCGATCCCCATCTTTTCCGCAGCCATGTTGTAGATCAGCGGATCTGGCTTGCTGCGAGGGAGATCGTGCCCGGACAGGACAAAATCGAAACGGTCCCTGATCTTCAGATTATCCATGATCGTATAAAGATAGTCGTAGTCCGACGAAGATGCCACACAAAGACATATCCCTTTCTCTTTACACCTTTCCAGAAACTCATAGAGACCTTCCATCGGTCTGAAGTCCCTGATATCGGTATGTTCGTAATAGATATTCATGGATCTCTGATTGAATTCCTCCGGTGACATATCCAGATGATATGTATCGGTCAGTTCTGTTCCTATCGCCAGGATATTCTGTCCAACGACATGCTGGAGTTCTTCAAAGGTGACATCAATGTCAAGACTTCGCATAAGGGTCACAAGCGCTTCGATGTACGACGGTTCGCTGTCGGTGACCACACCGTCAAAATCAAAGATGATCCCTTTTATCATGCGGTACAATCATCCAGTTTTTCCGTCAGAAAGTAATCGTTCAGAAGGGCTTTGAGTTCCGCTTCATCACAGTCATCCATCTGCTTCAGGAATTCAGGGTCCTTGAGGCTCCTGATCACTCTGCTGACGATCTTGATATGTTCGCTGTCATCCAGCAGCGCCAGATTCAGGACGTAGCGCACCTCGATATCCTGATCCCAGTTCGCCATCGACCGGAACAGGACCGGCTCATCCAGTTTCAGCGCACAGATCGCCTGCTTCAGCACATAATCCTTGGAAGCGTGGGGGATAGCCACCGGACAGAATTCCGTCAGTCCGGTCGGATACTCCTCTTCTCTTTCCGCACACTTTTCCCAGAATTCTTCTACAACGCAGCCCTCTTCGTAAAGTTTATTCCCGGTCATCTCAAGAGCCTGTTTCCAGTTCTGTGCATGACCATCTATCACAAAGATCTCACTCATTTTTTCTCCTCCTTCTTCCGGATCGGTCTGCTTCTGACGATCCGTTTGGAAGTATCGATTGCATTTTCTTTTTCGATGAAATCGATCTCGATCTTCTTTCTCTTCTTTCTGATCGTGTCCAGGATCTCCATCGTATCTTCCTTTGTGAAGACGTTGGGGATCGAAAACTCGGTCTTTCTCGCGTCTCTCATATAAAACCTGATTCTGATCTCAGGGTTGTATTCGATCTTTGATATATCGGCATATCTGATATGTCTGACATATACCAGAC
>JAILBD010000228.1 GCA_024681275.1 Erysipelotrichaceae bacterium | reverse complement strand
GAGAAGATCTACAGCATCGGCGATGTGAAGGACAATCTGATCAGACTGGACTACCTCTATCAGCTTTCGCATAGCCTGAACAGATCGGCGTATGACTACCGCGCTTTCAATGAGTATCTTTCAAGCATCTTCGAAAGTGATGAAAGGGAGATCACCTACAGCGCCGATGAGACATCAGCCAATGCCGTGAAGATCATCAATATCCACAAGGCCAAGGGCTTGCAGTACAAGATCTGTTACTTCCCGGCTCTGGATGTCGATTTCAATCAGAGCGACATCAATGACCGTTTCCTTTTCACGAAGGAGGATGGCATCATCATGCCTTCTCTGATCGAGGGCAGAGGTCTCAAGGAGAATATCCGCAAGGCGATCTATGTGCGCAGATGCCGGAAAGAAGATGTTTCGGAAAAGCTGCGTCTTCTCTATGTGGCTCTGACCAGGAGTGAGGAGAAGATGATCATGATCACTTCCCTGCAGGATGAGACTGCGGAAGGAAAGATGGTCGCCAGGGATCTGCGCATTTCAGCGAGGAATTACGCCCAGCTGCTTTCCTATATCTACAGGGATCTGGAAGAACGGTCTCTGATCGAGGATGTCGATCTGAATGACTTGACCTTTGACCGTGATTACCGTCTTTCGTCAGTCAGGGATCTCAGGACCCTGAAGGATGAAAGCATAGGAAAGATCGAGGTCAGAAAGCCGATCCGGATCGAGGCTAAGAAGGTCGGGAGCTCACATTTCTCCAAGAAGGCCGGTCTGATCGATGCGGAAACGATACGGAAGATGGAGCTGGGCACAACCCTGCACTATTATCTGGAAACGCTGGATCTTGCCGATCCGGATTACAGCCGGATCGATCCGGAATACGTCGCTTACATCAGGCGTTTCATGGAACATGATCTGATGAAGGATGCGGCTTCGGGGAAGGCGTACAAGGAATATGAATTCATCTATGAGGAAGAAAATGAGCGAAAGCATGGTTTCATCGATCTGCTGATGGAATATGAGGATCATTTCGATATCATTGATTACAAGACGAAGGATATCGATGATGAACACTATGATGAACAGCTGAAAGGTTACCGGTCTTATATCGAAAAAGTCTCAGATAAGAAGGTTTTCTGTTATTTGTACAGTATAATTGATGGTGAGGTCAGGGAAGTCATATGATCTATATCATGTCGGATATGCACGGCCAGTACGGCCGTTACAAGGCAATGCTTGAGAAGATAGGGCTGAGGGACGAAGACAGGCTCTATATCCTGGGTGATGCCATCGATAGAGGCCCGGGTTCACTGGAGATCCTTTTCGATATCATGTCAAGAGACAATGTCGAGATGTTTCTGGGCAATCACGAGCACATGATGCTGACGTTCATGGAAGGAAGCGACAGGATCAGCTGGTTCTATGGCGTCAACGGAGGAAAGGAGACCTATTCCCGTTTCAAGAGCCTGGATCAGGAAAAGCAGAAGCAGATCGTGGATTTCCTGCTTTATGAGACGACGGTCAAGAAGGATCTGCATCTGGGCAAGAGGCGTTTCATCCTTTCCCATACCAGCGCCATCAATGACGGGATCGATATCTACACGAAGGATCACGTCCATGATCTGATGGCCATCCAGGATATCATGTGGGACATGTCGGATCACAATATCGGCAGCATTCCCAAGCTGCCTGACACGGATAAGGAGACCTTCTTCATTTCCGGACACATCATCACGCGCAGGCTTTCAGGAGACAACGATGATGTCTTCATTCAGAAGTATCCCAACGGATACAGCTGGTATGATATCGACTGCGGCTGTGCGATGGGAAGCAGCTTCGGCTATCTGTCCTGTCTGAAGATCGATGAGGAAGGACAGATCTTGGAGATCTATTACGTAAGATAAGAAAAACGGAGACCTTCAGGTCTTCTTTTATAATGTCTTTCTGAATCCTTTGACGATGTCCATGAATTCCTTGACTCTCTTGTAGTCGACAGGATTCTCGAACTTGCCATCCACCTTGAAGGTGGTGGCACAGACGGCACCGTCGGCGACAGTCAGCTGTCTGATGATGTTGTCCTTGTTGCAGCCCGTGTTGCAGATGACAGGGGTCTTCTTCACGGATTCCTTGACTTTGGTCAAGACCTGCGTGTCAGTCTCGGCTCCGGCTGTGAGCCCCGATACGCAGATGGCGTCCGGACGGCAGTTGAACTCCGTGGACTTGGCGATGGCTGCGATGTCTCTGTCGGCCATGTAGCCTGTGGCTTCAGGGACGATGTTGTACATCATCTTGATGTGGTCCGCACCGATCCTGTGGCGGTGTCTTGCGGTCGCGCCGGGATTGGTGTTCCAGATGCCGAAGTCGGATGCGTAGGCACCGGATATGATCTCTCTGATGAAGAGTCCGCCTGTTGCCTTGGCGACGTCCAGAGAGGCGATCGGATCCCAGAGGCAGTTGATGCCGTATGGAATGGTGAGCTCGTCCTTGAGCTGACCGACGACGAAGGCCATGGCGGCCAGGGTGATCGGTTCCATCTTAGTCAGATATGGCAAGGCGTATTCGTTGGAGAACATGATGCCGTCAACGCCGCCTTCAATGAGTGCTCTCAGATCTTTTCTCGCTGCTTCGACGACCTTTTCCATGCCGCCTTCCTCATCATAGTAGGGATCGCCAGGCAAAGGCTGGAGATGGCACATGGCGATGACGGGTTTTTCTACATGAAAGGTCTCTTGCAGCCAATTGCTTGTGTCAGAATAGAAATCTAATGCCATATTCTTCTTTCCTCCTCATGATAAATGATAATATAGGAGCTTTTTCCCGGGCAAGAAAAAATCCCGTTTTGTAACGGGATGCATCAATCGATGAAGGGATCTTCGATGAAGTGAAGATCCAGATCTTTCAGATGTTCCAGACCTTCTGTGACCATGCCGGTCTGCAGGAGATCGTTTGGATCGTGGGCATCGATGCCTACGACTGTTTTGATGTCGTATTGAGACATGATGCGCCAGAAGGCTTTGTTCGGATACCAATACTGTTCCCCGTCCGGAAAATGTTTGAGTCCTTTCATGACACCGCGGATATTGATCTCAGCCGGTGTACCTGTCTCTTCGCACTTTCTGCCTATCATGTGGGCTGCTTTCTGACAGCTTTCTGAAAAGACGGTCTGGTGGTTCATGAAGACATCGGGATGGCACAGATAGGTGAAGATGCCGCTGTCGAGCGCATCGCAGACTGCCTGCGCGTATTCCAGGATCTCTTCGTCGCTGTTTTCTTTGAAGTAGTTGACACTGTCCAGGCTTAATGCCGAGAAATGCTGACCCAGCAGCATGTAGTCCAGACGTTTCGCCAGTTCTTCTCTTTCCGCATGGACTTCCGGATAGTATTCTGTTTCCAGTCCCAGCCTGATGGTGATCTGATCCTTGTATTTTTCTTTGAGGGTATTCACGCTGCGGATGTAATCATCGAGTTCTTCCCAGTGCATGTGGGATCTGGGACGATAGAAGTTCTGATATGGTGCGTGATCGGAGAAGCCCAGGACCTTGTAGCCGGCTTTGATGGCGGCCAGGACGTACTCTTCGTCGCTGCCTGAGGCATGTCCGCATCTTGATGTGTGTGTATGGTAGTTGTAGATAAACATCTTCTTTTTCCTTCCGTCAGTATTTAAACATTTTATTCTTTCTTTTACAAGCAAGTCCCTTTGTTCGTATGAGATAATAAGATATATAAAGGAGATGAACAATGCCATTCAGAAAAGACTTTTTATGGGGCGGAGCCACCGCTGCCAATCAGATCGAAGGCGCCTGGAATGTTGATGGAAGAGGACCTGCATTGACAGATGTTACGACCGGAGCCGATGTCGATCATCCGCGTATCATCACTTATATCGATAAGGACGGAAATCCGGGGACGATGACCCGTTTACAGAGACTGCCTGAAGGAGCTCATTATGCCTGCCTGGACGGTTATCTCTATCCGAACCATGAGGCGATCGATTTCTACCACACATACAAGGAAGATATCGCTTTGTTTGCGGAGATGGGTTTCAAGGTCTTCCGTATGTCCATTTCCTGGTCAAGGCTTTATCCGACGGGTCTGGAAGAAGAACCGAACCAGAAGGGTATCGAGTTTTACAGGAATGTCTTCAATGAACTGAAAAAATATGATATCGAGCCGCTCGTGACGATCTGGCATTTCGATACGCCATTGTATCTGGAAGAAAAGCTGGGAGACTGGAAGAACAGGGAACTGATCCCGCTGTTTGTGAAATTCGCAAAAACCTGTTTTGAAGAGTTCAAGGGTCTGGTCAGATACTGGCTGACTTTCAACGAGATCAACAATACGATCAACTTCCTGCCGGAAGATATGGATGATTCCTATTATCAGGATGCCTATCAGCATCTGCATAACAAGTTCGTCGCTTCAGCCAAGGCCGTCAAGATCGGCCATGAGATCGATCCGGACAACATGATCGGCTGCATGATCTGCGGCATCACCTACTATCCGCATACCGATGATCCGAAGGATATCCTGTTCAACAGGTATAAATGGGAAAAGGGCATCTTCTACTGCGGAGATGTCCAGTGTTTTGGTTACTATCCGACTTATGCACAGAAGCTCTGGAATGAGCACAATGTCAAACTGGACATCACGGAAGATGATCTGCAGTCACTGAAGGAAGGCTGTGTCGATATGTACACCTTCTCTTATTATATGTCTCAGTCTGTGACCACCCACAAGGGAGAGGAAGTAACGAAAGGCAATATGTCGACCGGGACCAGGAATGAGTATCTGACTTATTCCGATTGGGGCTGGGCATTTGATCCGGATGGCCTGCAGTACTATCTTGAGATGATCTATGATCGCTATGAGAGACCTCTGATGGTCGTCGAGAACGGCGTCGGTGCTTTCGACAAGGTCGAAGAAGACGGCAGCATCCATGACCCTTACCGCATCGATTATTTCCGCAAGCATATCGCTTCAATGAAGAAGGCGGTCGAGAACGGTGTCGACCTTCTGGCGTACACGACCTGGGGTCCGATCGACCTGGTCGCCGCTTCGACTGGCGAGATGAGAAAGAGATATGGCTTCATCTATGTTGACAAGCATGACGATGGAAGCGGCACGCAGAAGCGTTCAAAGAAGGATTCCTTCTACTGGTACAAGAAGGTCATCGCTTCCAACGGCGAGGATCTGGATTAAAAATAAGGCCTTGCGGATCACCGCAAGGCCTTGATTTTATATCTCTGTTGAACGTCTTTCGATCAAGGAACAGTTGATGACCGTTTCTTGAGGAATATTATCTGTTTTCTTGATCAGTTTCATAAGTATCTCAGCGGCTTTTTCACCCATGAGGGAAGGCTGTCTATGTATCGTTGAGAGGCTAGGTGTGCACAGACGGGACTGTATCTGATTGTCGAAGCCGAAGACCTTGACATCTTCAGGGACACTGAGTCCCATTCGTTTCAGCCCTGTCATGGCGCCGATCGCCTGATTATCGCTGGTACAAACGATACCATCGATCTGCTTTCCCCCGGTGAGATAGTCGACGATGGCGGTTTCAGTATTGATCAAAGACGAGCCGGAAGGAAGCTGAATGATAGCGGAATCATCGACTTTCAGACCGTGCTCATACATGGCTTGCAGATAGCCATCTTTTCGATTGGTGCTGACATATGTCGCAAGGAAGGAAGAGACAAAGACGATCTTTCGACATCCTTTCTCAACTAGATTTTTTGTAGCCATGTAGATGCCGTGTCTGGCATCTGATGTGACAGATCTGAGATGCATGGCATTGAGAGGCGTTCTGTCCAGCAGAAGAATGGGGACATCCCGGCTAGTCAGATCTGATTCCAGCATCTTCTGGCAGGATATGACGATGATACCGTCCACCTGCATGGAGTCGAGCTTCCGGAAGTAACGTCTTTCTTTCTGCGGATCGTTGTCGGTATTACATATGAAGAGGGCGTAATCCATAGAATCAAAATACTGTTCGATGCTGACGGCGATCGTGGAGAAGAAGTCGTTATTGATGTTTGGTATGATGAGACCGACCGTATGGGAAGAAGAGGACTTCAGACTTTTGGCGGCGTTATTGGAGACATATCCGTACTTTTCAATGACAGCTTTGACTTTTTCTTCGGTCGCCTTGGAGTAGCGGCCGCTTCTGTTTATGACATGCGATACCGTTGCGGTAGATACACCCGCAAGCTTTGCGATGTCGACGATGGATATGGTCTTATTGTTGTTCATCACCTAGATTATACTATAAAAATGGTTAAAAAGTTGGTTAAATGATTAAACGTTTAACTTTTTTATGAAAAAGTATTGAAATCAACTTTATTTCATGCTAATTTATAGATGTGGTTAAACGATAAACCAAATATTTAAGGAGGAAAACCATGGATTAAAAAAGACTGCTGCTGAGATCGTAGAGAACATTGGTGGCAAAGAGAACATTGCTTCACTCACTCACTGTATCACGCGTGTTCGTTTCAAACTGAAAGATAACAGTCTGGCTTCTGCTGAGGCTGTCAAGAAGGTAGATGGTGTCATCAATGTCATCGAACAGGGCGGCCAGTTCCAGGTCGTAATCGGCAACGAAGTAGAAGATGTCTTCAATGCTGTTCAGGATGTTACTGGCATTGTCGGTTCTGCTGTCGATGTTGTTGAAAAGGATGATCTGAAGGTCAAGGGCAAATTCATGGACCAGGTCATCGACCTCGTTACCAATATCTTTACCCCGATCCTTCCGGCTCTGATCGGTGCCGGTATGATCCGTTCCTTACTGATGATCCTGACGAAGTTCGCAGGTCTGGCTACAGACAGCGGTGTCTATCTGGTCATCAACGAGATCTATAATGCCATCTTCTCTTATTTGCCTGTCTATCTGGCGTATGCGGCAGCTGTCAAGTGGAGATGCAATCCATACATTGCTGTTGCCGTTGCACTGACAATGTGTTCTCCGACTATCCAGTCTGCTGTTTTGGGTGAGAATGGCCTGAGATTCCTGGGCATCCCGATGTCTATGCAGAGACAGGGTTACGGGTCTTCCGTCATTCCTATCATCGTGACGATCTGGTTCATGTCTGTCGTTGAGAAATACTGCAACAAGTTCGTTCCAAAGTATGCAAGATATGTCCTGGTCCCGCTTCTGACTCTTGTCATAACGGTACCTGTCATGTTCCTTGTCATTGGTCCTATCACTGCAACTTTACAGTCCTGGATGGGTGCTGCTTATACAGCTTTGTACAATCTGAATCCGACAGTCTGCGGTATCGTCATGGGCGCTGCTTGGCAGATCCTGGTCGTCTTC
>JAILBD010000217.1 GCA_024681275.1 Erysipelotrichaceae bacterium | reverse complement strand
TTCTGTGAAAGCAACTACTGTGTGGATCCTTTGTACAATTCCGAAGGAAATCCGGCCTTCGGTTTTACATATGAGGTATGAACATGAAGATCAAAGATGTGATAGGAAAAGTATTGGATTATCATCCGAAGTTTCCGAAGGAGTATGCGGGCTGCGATGAGTACAAGTGCGGTGATCCGGAAGACGAGTGCACAGGCATCATCTGCGCGATGGCGCCGACCATCCATGTGATCAGAAAGGCCATTGAAGAGAAAGCCAATCTGATCATCGTCCATGAGCCGACTTTCTACACTTCGGCGGACAAGGGCGGCTGGTATGAGGAGTTTGACAACGCGGTCTATCAGGAGAAGAGGAAACTGCTGGATGACAACGGGATCTGCATATGGCGTGACCACGATCATATGCATGCCCACAGACCGGACTCCATCTTCACAGGAGTTTTGAAGTATCTGGGCTGGGAAGACAAGGCAAGGCTCGATCCGGATACCGGCATGTATGCCCACTATCTGGTGACGACAGAGCCGCAGAAGGTGAGGGATGTCGCGGATCATCTGATCGATACGATCGGACTCAACGGCTGCCGCATCGTCGGGGACGAGGATATGGAGGTCACGAAGATCGCTCTGGTCGGACACCTCTTTCCGGAGTACTATACGAAGAAGGATGGCAGTAAGGGAGAGTATTCGGTCAGAGTCATCGAGACGTTGGAGAAATGGGCGGATGTGATCATTCCGGGTGAAGTGATCGACTGGACCACCTTGTCCTATATCCGCGATGCCTGGCAGCTGGGAAAGAAGAAGGCCGCCATCTGCATCGGCCACTTCAATTGGGAAGAACTGGGCATGAGATACTACAAGGACTGGCTGAGTGAGCTGCTCGATAAAGAAATGAAAGTGACATATGTCCCAAGCGAGGATATGTATCAGTACTATGTCAAAGGAGGAAACGGATCATGTTAGTGAAAGAAGTGCTGCCGCTGGCAGCGGTCCATGGACGCACTGTCTATGATGAAGAAAAAGAAGGGCTCTACTGCAACTGGACTTATTCCGGGTTTTCGATCGGTGTGAAGGGCACTTATCTGAAGGTCCTGGTCGATGCGGACAGCGATCAGATCCCGGGCATGCCGAACATGCCGACGCCTCCGCCAGACTGGCCTTGCATCGGAGCGGTCGTGAATGATGAACTGATCTACCGTCACGAGATCCATGAAAAGGAGTGGCTGACGCTCTGGTCTGTGAACGAATGCACGGAGAAGGAGATCCAGATCCTGAAGCTCTCAGAGAATGCCAGGGGCAAGATGGTCATCCTGGAGATCGAGACGGATGGTGAGTTCTGTAAAGTCGAAAACAAAAGGCCGCGTTTAGAGGTCGTGGGCGATTCCATCACCTGCGGTTTCGGAAACGAAGCGCCGGACAATGCCTTCGAGTTCAAGACCTCAGAAGAGAACAGCTTCATCGCCTATGGTCCTCTGGCTGCCAGAGAACTGGGCTATGAGATCTCGATGGTCTGTGAGTCGGGCATCTGTGCTGTCGTCCCGGAACATCCGATGTTCCCGATGCATGCGATCGAGGACATCTACGAGTACACTGATGAGCTCTATGCCGCAAAGTATGGCAAGGAGAAAACGAAGTGGGATTTTGAGAAACATCACAACGACATCGTCGTGCTGAACCTGGGCACCAATGACTCCAATCCGATGAGGTTCTACCGGGATTTCTCAGAAGTCGAAAGGATGGAGGAGTGGTTCCACATGCGGTATAAGGAGCTGGTGAAGAAGGTGAGAGCGCTGAATGGTCCGGATACCTACATCATCTGTGCGCTGGGTTCCATGGATTACTATCTCTACCATCACATCCGCGATATCGTGAAGGAACTGAAAGAGGAGACGGGAGATGAGAAGCTCTGCTGCTTCGAGTTCATCCCGATCAATATGATGTTTGAAGGATACGGCGCAGCCGGTCATCCGTCTGCCAAGACACATGCCCGCATGGGGAAAGGGCTGGCATACTGCATCCGTAAAAATGTATTAGGAGAATGATCCATGTTGAAAGAAAAACTGAATGCAATCGATCTGCTGAACTGGACGGCACCCGCTTTGAGGGAGGACATGCCGCATGGCGATATGCCGGGCGACAAGATCGTGATCGGCGAGGAACATGAGAAAAAGGCGCAGAAGATCTTCCCGATCATGGTCAAAATGATGAGGGAACTGGGAAAAGAGAAGGTCATCATTTCCGTCTTCGGCGGATCAGGCGTCGGCAAGAGCGAGATCGCTTCTTTGCTGGCATACTATCTAAATGAGAGCGGTGTGAAGTCCTATGTCGTTTCCGGAGACAACTATCCGTTCCGCATCCCTCTCTACAACGATGCGGAGAGGGCGGCGATCTTCAGAAGCAATGCCTTGAAGGGGCTGGTCGCTTCCGGAAAATACTGCAAGGATGTTCAGGAGACGCTGAAGGATCTGTGGGAAAAGGAACTCGATCCCGATCCTAAGATGAAAGAGGAATATCCATGGCTCGAAGAGTATCAGGCAGCGGGCAGGAAGGCCCTGGCCGGATATCTGGGCACCAGGAACGAACAGGACTACGATCAGATCAATCAGATCTTCAGAGAATTCAAGGAAGGCAAGGAGAAGATTTTCCTGAAAAGGATGGGAAGAAGTGAAGATGTCCGCTACTACGATGAGGTCGATCTCTCCGACACCGATGTCATGATCATCGAATGGACCCACGGCGGCAATGAGAATCTGGAAGGGATCGACATCCCGATCCTGCTGAACTCGACGCCGGAGGAGACCAGGGAACACAGAAGACTGAGAGCCAGAGACGGCAAGACCGATTCGGCTTTCACGACGATGGTGCTGGAGATCGAGCAGATGGAACTGGATGCCAGAGCTGCCTATGCGGCGATCATCCTTTCCAAAGCGGGCGATCTTCTGAGACCTGCCGAATAGAGGAGACAAGAGATGGACAAGAAAAAAATGAGCATCGGCACTTTGTTGAATGCCTATCCTGATTCCGTGGGCGGAAAGCTTTCCGACATCCTGACGCTTCTGAAAAAAGAGGAATTCAAAGACACATTCAGATCCTTCTACATCCTGCCCAGCATCTTCAATACAGACCTGGACAGAGGCTTCTCTCTGATCGATTACGGGATCTCCGAGAAGTATGGCGATCCGAAGGATATCGAGGATCTTCATGATCTGAATATCGATCTGATGATGGACTTCATACTGAATCACATCTCCGTGCTTTCACCACAGTTCCAGGACATCATCAGGAATGGCGATGCATCGAAGTACAGGGACTTCTTCATCGACTGGAACAAATTCTGGGAAGGCTGCGGAGAGATGAGCGAAGAAGGCTACATCATCCCTGATCAGAAGTACATCAAAGACATGTTCTTCCGCAAGCCGGGCCTGCCTATCCTGATGGTGCGCTTCCCTGACGGCAGAGACGTGCCGTACTGGAACACTTTCTATCAGGAGGTCATCTACAACAAGGTCGATCCGCTGCAGCTGGTCAGAGAGGAAGGCCTGCAGTACGAGACGGCTGTTTCCATCTCAAAGATCGTCAATGAGACGATCGATCAGAAGGTAAAGATCGATGAGCTGGATCTGGGTGAATGGTCGAAGTATGCGGACAGGGTCAAGGGATATCTCAATGCCCATCGTTCCTATCTGGGTCAGATGGATCTCAACATCAGGTCTGAACTAGTCTGGGATTATTACAGGGACACCCTGAAGAGACTGTCCGACTACGGTGTCGCGATCGTCAGGCTGGATGCCTTCGCTTATGCGCCGAAGGCGGTCGGCGAGAGGAACTTCCTCAATGATCCGGGCACCTGGGATCTTCTGCAGAAGGTCCAGGACATCGCCGATGACTACGGACTGACGCTGCTGCCGGAGATCCACGCATCCTATGGCGAGAAGACCTACAAACTTCTGGCTGACAAAGGTTACATGGTCTATGACTTCTTCCTGCCGGGCCTGATGATCGATGCTTTCGTGAGAAAGAATGGTACCTATCTCAAGAAATGGGCGGATGAGATCATTCAGGACAAGATCTCGACGGTCAATATGCTGGGTTGCCATGACGGCATCCCTCTATTGGACCTCAAGGGCTTGCTTCCGGAAGAAGATATCCAGAAGATCATCGACACCACTGTCGAAAGAGGCGGTTATGTCAAGGATCTGCATGGCGCAAAGAACGTCTATTATCAGGTCAATGCGACTTTCTATTCGGCACTGGGCGAGAGCGACAGGCGCATGGAGATGGCCAGAGCGATACAGCTCTTCATGCCGGGCAAGCCGCAGATCTGGTATCTGGATCTCTTTGCCGGGAAGAATGACTATGAGGCAATGAGAAGGGCTGGCGTCGGCGGTCACAAGGAGATCAACCGTTCCAATCTCTCTCTGGAGGATGCCAATGAACTTCTGAAGAAGGACGTGGTGAAGAAGCAGCTGGAACTGCTGCGTTTCAGGAACACCTGTCCGGTCTTCACGGAAGACGCCGATATCCGGGTGGAACTGGATGGTCCGAAGATGGAGATCACATGGACCAACGGCAAAGGTGCTGTCAGTCTCTGTGTTGATTTTGAGGAAGAGACTTACGAGATCAGATAAAAACTGAGGAGACTTTATGGCTTTTAAACAGATCAAGAAGCTCATCACATTGAGCAATGGCGATATCTATTATGAATTCGAGGATGACGGCTATGCCATCCTCTATCTGATGCCTGCCAATGAGATCAGATCGAATCTGATCAACTATGGTTTTACCGGTCCGACTTTCCTGTGTTTCCCTGATCGGAAATGCGATTTTGTCGGTCTGGGCAGGCTGGCGGAAGAGAGCGGCCTGAAGAAGGTTGCCATGGAACAAGGTGTGGGCATCGCACTGGTGAATCCGAAAGGCGAAGACTGGAAGGATGAAGAGGCCGGAGCCTATGAGGCTCTCATCAGGAATCTGGGCATCGCCCAGAGCAATTTCCGTGATGGTCTGGCGATCATGAAGGATGATACCGCACCGGACGAGGTGGCCTACGATATCCTGGGTTCCTGTGTCAGGATGTACTGCTATGGCTTTGGCAGCGGCGCCGACTATCTGGCCAGATACTACCTGAAAAAGGTGGAAGGAAAGGCTGTGATGGGCGACCTGGGCATGGCGGATCAGACCATGGTCTGTGTCACGCTGAAGGATCTGAGCATCCAGCCGCAGCCCGAAAGCAACGACATCCACGTCGTTTCGATCGGAAACAGCGCTGAGCAGAATGAGATCCTGAAGCTGACCTGCGCGGATGTCCTGATCGAGGAAGACCTGGATCTGTATCGTGATTTCAATGAATACACGGGCAATTTCCGCCGCTGGGTCGGCCGGATCATGAATGCCTACAACTACGAAAACGAAGGCATCGTCTGCAAGGCGGAAGAGGTCATGGTGCCGATCAGCGAGGACAATGCG
>JAILBD010000216.1 GCA_024681275.1 Erysipelotrichaceae bacterium | reverse complement strand
CGTAATTCTGTATAATATTGATTAGAGACGTCACAAAGATGTGACGCAGGAAGTTCTTTTGATGAATATATCAGTGGTGAGCTGCGGTATCACCATCTGTTTACAGAAAAAATGATCACTATAAGATCTGATTGGAGAAATGATATGAAAAAGATATTGACTGTATTCCTGACAGTGCTGATGATGCTGAGTCTTTGCGCATGTGCAAAGAAGAAGGTGATCAAGGTCACTGTTGTCGATAAGGAAGGAAACAATTACGTTTATTCAGCAGAAGTCAAGGCCGAGTATCTGGCTGAGGCCCTCTATGAGATGAACAAGACCCTTGGTCTCTCTTTTGAGATGGATGAAGACAGGATCACAGAGATCAACGGTGTGAAAGTCGAAGGAGAAGACTTCTGGCAACTCATGGCGGGTGACAAGGAAAGCGACAGCACCATCAGAGAAACGAAGGTCGAAGATGGCGACGCGTTCTCCCTCATCTATACATCCGACAAGAAGACGGAAGAGACACCTGCCGAAAAAGAGGAAGAGCCTGTACAGAAGCCGGAGGAAAATAAGGAAGAGACTGTCGAAGGACCGTCTGCTGAAAGCGGACTGCTGGGCGGTTGGGAGATCTATAAGACCTATACTGCCGTTCTGGAAAACGACGACAAGGATATCTTTGACAAGGCGCTGGAAGGCCTGACAGGCGTTTCCTACAAGCCGGTCAGAGTCCTGGCGACACAGCTGGTATCCGGACTGAGATACGCATATCTGGCACAGGGCGAGACAGCGAGCGCTTCACCAAGCAGCGACTACTACATCATCGTCGTATACAAGGACACGGATGGATACTGCGAACTGAAGTCGATCAACAAGATCGAAGTGCCAAACGTCATGACCAAGGATGCCGACAGCAACGACTTCACGCTGAGCTGGACGGTGAGGGAAGCGGAAAAGAAGAGCACCCTGCCTAAGCCGATACAGACCGGTTTTGAAAAGCTCCTCAAGTCGCAGAAAGACATGACTTATGAACCGCTGCAGCTGCTGGCGACACAGCTGGTCAACGGCACCAACTACATGGCACTGGTCAGAGGCAAGGGCACGGCTGAAGATGCCAAGTCGGAGATCTATCTCATGACCTGGAACGAAGATCTGCAGGGCAATGTCAAGCTCATGGATCTCAAGCCGCTGAACCTGAACTACTACACAGCCGGAGAATAATGAAAGATCAGGAAGATGATGATCGGGATAAGGATCATCATTTTCTTTTTATGAAAAAGGAGGATGACCATGCGCAAGGCAAGCAGGGATCATGTCTACAACGTGATATCGAAATCAAATCCGCCCGCTCTCACAGTTGAAAGCGGAGAGATTTTTCTGGTGGAAACGGAACTCAATGGCGGGACCTGGCTGAAGTCCGTGGATGATCTCTGGGATCCGTCCAAATCAAGAGGACCGAATCTCTGTACCGTGGTCGCTGTTGAAGATGCCCGTCCGGGCGATACCTTGGCAGTGAGGGTCCTTGATGTGAAGCCAGGTAAACTCGGGTATACCGGTTTTGCCGGCTGGCGGACAAGGCTGACGCAGCTCATCTATCCCAACGACTGGGATGTGGTCACCAAGACGGTGGAGATCAGCGATGATCAGATCGAATGGTCGAAAGATCTGAAGCTGCCCGTCATCCCGATGATCGGCACGATCGCGACGGCCTCGGCGCAAGAGGAACAGACGACCCGCTACGCCTATCTCAACGGCGGCAACATGGATGTCCAGGAAGTCACGAACGGCACGACCATCTATCTGCCCGTCAATGTGGAAGGAGCCCTCTTGCATGTGGGGGACTGCCACGCGATCATGGGCGATGGAGAGATCCCGCACGGCGGCGGCATCGAATGCCGGGCTGAAGTCACTTTGAAAGTCGATGTCCTCAAAGGACAGAAGGCGCACAAGTGGATAAGGCTGGAGAACGACGATTACATCATGACGATCGCCAACAACATCAGGATCAAGGACTCCTTTGTCGAAGCCTGTCATGAGCTGATCGACTGGATGACGGATGATTACGGGTTCACGGCGCAGGAAGCCTTCCTGCTGCTGGGTCAGGTCATGGAAGCCAGATGCACGATGCTGCATGGGGACGACGAGCCCTTCAGCCCTTACATCTGCAAGATCAGAAAGAAATATCTGAAAGCGGACAGGGAAGCGGTGTGGAAAAAGGCAGAGGAATGAATGATGAAGCTCTTGTTTTTTGATATCGATGGAACACTGGCGATAGAAAGGAATGTTCCTGCCAGCGCCGAAGAGGGGATCAGACAATGCAGGGAAAAAGGCGACCTCGTCTTCATCTGCACAGGCCGCAACGTGAACTATGTCAAAAGGAATTTTGCGAAATATGCCGACGGTTGCATCTGCCACAACGGCAGACTTGCCTATGTCGGTGAGGAGCTCATCTTTTCCGCGCCGCTGCGCAGGGATCAGATCGAGGAACTCGTCGGCAGACTGAAGGAGCTGGAAGCCGGCTACGTTTTCCACACGCTGAAACACGGATACTACGAAGGACCCGAAGAAGGCTTCGAATACATGAAGGCGGTCGGCGATCCGGGTTATCTTCTGAAAGGCTTTGATGAAAGGGACGATGAGTATTACAACTTCGACATCTATTTCAGGGATGTTCCGCACAGGGACAGGATCAGGGATGCCCTGTCAGACATCTGCATCCTCAATCCGCATGGCCCTCATCCTTCGGCGGATATGACGGTCATCGATGTCGGCAAGGGAGATGCGATCGTTGCGGTCGCTGAGAAACTGGGCATCGATATTCGAAACACCTATGCTTTCGGCGATGGGATGAACGATATCGGCATGTTGAAGGCGGCAGGTCACGGGATCGCGATGGGCAACGGAACCAGCGAGACCAAAGCGGCGGCGGAATTCATCACGACCGATATCGATCATGATGGTGTCTATAATGGTTTGAAACACTATGGCCTGATATAAAAAACTCTTTTATTGCTAAAAGAGTTGAGGAACCATTTTGGGGATCAGAGATCATTCTGATCTCTTTTTGTTCATGCGGGCATAAATGCCGTTCAGTTTCATGAGCTGCTCATGGCTTCCCTGTTCAATGATGCTTCCTTCTTCGATGACCAGGATCTGATCGGCGTGCCGGATCGTCGATAGACGGTGGGCAATGGCGATGATGGTCTTGCGTCCGGAAAGGGAATTGATGGCGTCGCGGATCTGTTCCTCGGTCTCGACGTCGACGGAGGCTGTCGCTTCATCCAGGACGATGATCGGTGAGCGTCTCAGGATCGCTCTGGCGATGGCGATGCGCTGTTTCTGTCCGCCGGAAAGCTTGACACCTCTTTCACCGGTCACTGTATCGTAGCCATCGGGCATCGCTTCGATCTCTTCGCTGATGTTGGCTGCCTTTGCGGCTTCCCTGATCTCATCCATCGTGGCGTCCGGTCTGGCATAGGAGATGTTTTCGGCGATCGTGCCGTTGAACAGGAAGGTGTCCTGCAGGACGGCGGAGATATTCTGTCTCAGGGATCCGATCGTGACATCCTGAATGTCCTGACCGTCGATCAGGATCCTTCCCTCGTCCGGTTCATAGAAACGGGAGATGAGCTGGGTGATCGTGGTCTTGCCTACGCCGGTAGGTCCGACCAGTGCCAGCATCTGTCCGGGTGCGCATCTGAAGGACACATCCTTGAGGACAGGGATGTCTTTGATGTAGGAGAAGCTGACATGATCGAAGGTGATCTCTCCTTTGACGTCTTTGAGCGGGACGGCCCCTTCCTTGTCTCTGATCTCGCACGGGGCGTCCAGGATCATGAGGACCCTTTCGGCTCCTGCCAGCGACTGCTGCATGTTTTCCAGCAGGTTTGCCAGTCCGGTGACCGGCGCATAGAAGAGCGACAGGTACAAGAGGAAGGCGACGATGTCTTCGACCCTGAGGCCGTTGTAATAAGCGAGATAACCGCCGACGGCGACGACCAGTATGGTCCCGATCGAAGAGACGAACTCGACGGAAGGGTGAAAGATCGCGGAGATCTTCAACGCCTGCAGCATCGCCTTGACGTGTGCGAAGTTCTTTTCATCGATCCTGGAAGTCTCATAGGCTTCCTGACCGAAGGACTGGATCTCGTGGATACCGGAGAGGTTGTCCTGCAGCTTGGCATTGAGTTCGCCCATCTTCTGCTGAGAGATGCGGAAGTAGGGCCTGACTTTCCTGGAGAAGATCACGCCCGAGATCAGGATCAGCGGGATGGGAGCGCAGGTGATGAGCGCCAGTCTGGCGTTGATCGTCAGCAGGACGATCAGGACACCGAGGAAGGTGACGATATTGGTGATCGATTCCGGGATCATGTGGGCATAGAGGAGCTCGAAGTCGCGGGTGTCGTTGATGACGCGGCTCATGAGGTCACCGGTCTGCTTGTCGTGGAAAAAGCCCAGGTGCATGCTCTGGAGCTTGTCATAAGTCCGCGTGCGCAGATCGCCGACCAGGTACCAGGCGGCTTTGTGGGCCATATAGTTGCTTAAAAAGCGGAAGAGTATCCTGAGCAGGTAGAGACAGATCAGAACGATCGTCAGTCTCTGTATCTGCGCAAGTCCTGCTTCATCGATCCCTCTGGATACGATGCCGGTCATGGAAGAAAGGACCTTCGGCGCACTCAGGTTGACGAAGGTCAGTGCCAGCGTGGAGAGGATGGCGATGAAGTAGAGGCCTTTATAGCGGATCGCTTCCCTGGATAATTGCAGCAGCAGTTTCATGTCACTTGCAGTGTATCATATCTGATGGGCTTTTTATTGGCAGATGCCCGCCTTGTATCGAAAGAAAAGGCACGGGATGAGACAACCACTCATAAAGGTGCTATCTTAATGGAGGAAGCAGATCAATGAACAAAAGAAAGATCCTGAACATCATCCTCTTCATCATCGTCCTGGTCACCTGGCTCAGGATGGTCTTCGTCTTTTCCGGTACCGCCCTGACAGCGGGAGGTTTTAGTTCCCTGAAGTATTTCACGGTCCTCTCCAACCTCTTTGAAGGGATCGCCTGTCTGGTCTGGCTGTACAACGGCAACGAGAAGATCAAATATGCGGCAGCCGTCTCCGTCACGCTGACGATGATCGTCGTACTGACGTTCCTGGGTCCGCTTTTTGGATACATCGCCATGTTCACAGGCGTGAGTTTCTGGATGCATCTGGTCGTTCCGCTTGGTGCCTTGCTGGAGGTGCTGTTCTGGAACAGGGAGGATTTCACTCTGAGAGACAACCTGCTGGCAGCGGCCCCCATGGGTCTCTATGGTGTCTGTTACATGGGCAACAACATCATCAATGGCATCGGTGAATGGCCGCATTACAACGACTGGTACGGTTTCCTGAGCTGGGGTTATCCGATCGGATTCCTCTTCTATCTGGTGATCCTGCTTGGAACTTTCCTGATCGGCTTTGCGATCCGGAAGATCAAAAATAAAATGTAAGTCT
>JAILBD010000206.1 GCA_024681275.1 Erysipelotrichaceae bacterium | reverse complement strand
CGACCGCAAGATCGACGTCACAGAACTGGTCGCTTTCATGGAAAAAGCAAAGAAAGAAGGCAAGCATTACACCTATTTCCACGCCTTCCTGACAGCCATCGCCAAAGTCATGTACAACCGTCCGAAACTCAATCGATTCATTTCCAACCGTCACATGTATGAACACAACGAGATCCTGCTTTCTTTCGTTGCCAAAATGTCACTGGATGACAAGGCGGAAGAACTGATGCTGATAGTGCCGGTTGAAGCAAACGACACGATGGAAACGATCGCCGCCAAGACGCAGGCCAAAGTCGACAATCTGCGCAGCACGAAAGCCGACAAAGGCGGAGCCAACAGCGCTGTTGACATCCTGGGCAAACTGCCCAACATCATCAGAATACCGATCTTTTTCGTGGTCAAGATACTGGGCAAATTTGGTCTTCTTCCAAAGTCCCTCACCGACAACAACATCTACTTCTCCTCGATGATCATCTCCAATCTGGGATCGATCCGCTGCGGCGCCGTCTATCACAATCTGGCAGACTTCGGCACCTGTTCATCCCTCACTTCCATCGGTGAGATTACAAGCGAGAAGGCCATCTGCGACGATGGCAAAGAAAGACTAAGAAAAGTCTGCGAATTCGGCGTCACGCTGGATGAAAGGATCGCCGATGGATTCTACTTTGCGAGATCTGTCGCGATGATCGAACACATACTGCAGCATCCGGAAATGCTCAATGAAACGGTCAGCACGACTGTCACTCTGTAAGACACAAAGGGCTTGTTCAAGCCTTTTTCATTTCCCCGTGGCCGCCATGTGCAGACTGCGATATAATTGAGATATGCTGAAAAAGATCGCGATCATAGCCATGCTGTTAATTGGACCAATCACTATCAACAATGGATACTATCAGACGACAAGTGTACGTATCGACGGGATCGAAGGCACCTGTTACGGAACACTTCTATCCAAGCAATCCGTCAGCGGCATCTGGACTTACCAGCTGGAGATCGATTACAACGCACCGGAGAAAGTCAAAGCCTTCTTCAGAGACTATCAGGATGATGATGGTTATTTTTATCTGAACTTCTTCCAGGATGTCTCAGAAGGCCTCATCTACTGGCCGATCTATCCGCCTGAAGAATTCAAAGTCCTTCTATACTTTCCTGACAGCGATACATTTATGGTCAGCGAAGATTCCTATCAGAGATACTCCCTGGGCTCCGAGTTCAGGACCGATATCAGTGATGGAACGATCGCACTTGAACAGGATTACGACTATCCGAAACTGATCGTCATGACACTGGTCAGGATCGTCATCGGCATCGCAGTCAGCATTCTTGTTGCCTTCATGTACGGCAAGCCGATCAAAAAGGACTATCTGATCATCATCTTAAGCAACACCATCTTCCACATCCTGCTGAACATCGCGATATCGCTATTCAGTTTCAGATACGGATTCTCTATCGTCAATTATTTCCTGTTCGTGTGGCTGATCTATGTGCCATTCATATTCCTGCAGGGATACTTATATAAGGAAAAGACCTATTCGCTGAATACACCATACTTCTGTTCTCTCTACACCAATGTCGCAGCATATGCCGCAGGACTCTTCCTGGTAGATTGCATCCCTTCCTTATTTACGATTTATTGAGTGATAGCAGTGTCTCATCAAGTAAAAAAGGCTCTGCTGCAAAACCGGTATTCAATTCAAGCAAGATCCTTCTGTAATAATAACAAAAAAAAGAAAAGAGGTATTCTTCATGAACGACTACATCAAAAGTGATCTTCACCGATATTATGGAAAACACGATTTCATCACTTTTGTAAAAGCTTATCTTCTCAACCGGACTTTCCGCTTTCAGTATGCGTTAAGAATGTGCCAGACATCCGGAATCTCCAAATACATTGGACTTATTCTTTGGAGGCTCAACCTGACAAAACGCAGTATCCAGATACTGCGCAACACCAGGATCGGCTATGGACTCTATATCGGACATGGCGGTCCAATCGTCGTTCATCCTACGACCGTCATCGGCAACAACTGCAATCTGTCTCAATTCACCAGTATCGGAAGCAACGAGGAACACGCAGCGACCATCGGTGACAATACCTATATCGGACCGAACGTCTGTATCGTGGAAGATGTTCACATCGGAAACAATGTCACGATCGGAGCCGGAAGTGTCGTGACCAAAGATATCCCCGACAACGCAACTGCGGCCGGAAATTACGCAAAAGTCCTCAACTACAAAGATCCGGGCAGATACATCCTCAACAGATGGGATTGCCAATAATTAAAGATTTCGCTTAATTGAAACAAAAAAAGGCGTTACAGATCTATGACCTGAACGCCTTTTTCATTTGAATTATACTAATTCGATCGTTGCCATCGGGGCAGCATCACCGCGTCTGATACCGGTCTTGACGACTCTGGTATAACCGCCGTTCCTGTCTTTATATTTCGGGGCAACTTCATCAAATAATACCTGAACAGCTGTCTTGCCGTCCTTAGTAGTAACGTTTCTTAAGTAAGAAGCAACCTGTCTTCTGGCAGCCAGATCACCCTTTTTAGCGATAGTGATCAGATGA
>JAILBD010000191.1 GCA_024681275.1 Erysipelotrichaceae bacterium | reverse complement strand
CTTCTTTTCACACGGCTGATAACAGTCGGTAACAGAACCGAGGAAGGCTTCCTTGCCGGCATACTTCTCCGGGTTCTTTATCTCCGGCCAGTATTTCACATCGACGAATTCGCCCCAGGGCTCCGGGTGATTCGTGAAGCGCTTCATGAAGGAGGCATAGCAGTATTTGCAGGCATGGGAACATCCCACATACGGATTCACGGAAAAATCCGCTACCGGGAGATTGGATTTTGTCATTATATTCTTGACGTCGATTTCTTTGACGATCATTGTATCATCCTCCTAAATCAGATCAATACTGCACTTTCATTATAAATCAGCTCTGAATGACCAGAGCTGAAATCGTTTTTCTGAATTGCGTTCGTAAACCTGTACAATTATGAACCGTCCTGTAAATGTGTATTTTGTCTTTTCTTAATTCTTATTCTCCACTTCGCTGCGCCATTCCATAAACGCCTGCCCGGCTGATTTTCCTTCATCAAGAAGCGAGTCGTAAGATATTCTGGCATCAAAGCCATGTGTTTTTGCATCATAAACCATTTTGATCTGCCGGGGAACAGGTTTCCCGTACCTGGTACAGATTTCTCTTAACTGATTAAGGTCACTGGTTCCAAGCCTGAGAAAATCGTTCACGGTTTCAATGCTTGCACCTACCTGATTGTTCTTAAGGATCCTGCCGTCTTTCTCAAAGAAAGCATTGAACGCCTGGCTGTTATCCTCGATACTGCAGTAAGCAAAAACCTTGTCGACTTTTGTTCTTGTTAATTCCATACAGAGAGAGATAAGACCGGTCTGGACTTCGCTGAATTCATCCTCAAAGACTTTTGGTCTGCTCTCTGCAGCAAGCTGAGTCTGTTTCTTCTCTTTCTTAAACTTATCAAATAATCCCATGATTCATTACCTCTCAAGCCCCGATTGTTTCTCTGTTTTTATTATAAATCAGTCCCGATGATCACAGTTGAAACAGTTTTTTTACTGAAAAACGATCGTAAATGTGCACAATATTGGTCATTCAAAGTACTTGTCATAGATTATCAGCCCCAGGATTTTTATCTGCAAACCGTCTTTATACCCGTCAAGGTCATCGGACAACTGATGCCATTTCGTAACTTCATATAAGACCGCTTTATAGCATACGCTTCCGCCATCTTTATAATAAAATTTGATTGGAATCAGGCCTAATATAAGTAATAAAACCACCACAATACGCAATGCCTTTGCTATCTTATTCATACTCTTTAGAGCCTTCCTTTTTATGCTTTCTCTTAATCCTGTCTGTAAATATAGGCGATTGTGAACCATTAAATATCATATTCATCAGATTCTTTTTTCCAGACATACCAGTATCACATCAGGTATACCGTTGAAAACACAGGGTACGATATCTGCTTCCTCATAGCCGAGTTTTTTGTACATTGCTCTGGCATTTGTGTTTCTGGCATTGGTATCCATTCTCAATTCGCTGCAGCCATGTTTCTTTGCGTATTCTTCATAATAGGCAACGAATGCTTTCCCATAACCTTGTGATTTGTGTTCAGGATCAACGATCAGAGTATGCAGCACCATGACATCATCATCTTCCGCTTCGTGTTTCCAGCCGGCCTTTGCGTAATCAGGAACCTGTATCTGGTTGATGATTGCGGTCGCGACAATTTCGTTTTCATCCTCCATTACAAAAAGATCGCCTCTTCTTAAGGAATTCTCCGCTGTCTTTCTGATCGGATAGACTCCTCTTATCCAGCCGATCGTGACAGAACCCGATTCCTCCAGATCGTGAATATGATCGTAGATCTTCTCGATCTGATCAATGTCTGATTCTTTTGCTTTTCTGATGATCATCGCTTTCCTTCTGTTTTACCAAACAGATACAGATTCGTTCATTGCCTTAATTATAAAACAGCTCTGAAAAAATCAAAGCTGATATGCTTTTGCTGAATTGTGTTTGTAAACCTTCACGATCTTGAACTGCTACAAACAGGGATTTAGCTCCGTGAGCTACGAATATCCATGAAACGATATAATGCATAAGTTACCCATATAATCCAAGACCATGACCACGCATGAAACATCAAACTGATTGCAAGATATATAATTGCCACTGCTATGGCAATATACCACTGTTTCATATATTGCCTCCTCCTCAAATCCCGGATCTATAGATCCTTCTTTCTTTTGAAAATACACACTATGCTTTTGGACGCGCCATAGCTTTGGTTAGTGGATGTACAGCTGACCAACTCCCATCCATCATTCCCGATCATGTTAAGCTGATCTTCAATCTGATAAGTCTCAACATTTCCGCCCCAAAAGCCTTTTGTATCATAAGTCACCACTTTATATTCAAATTTATCCATGTTTACCTCCACCACATACTGTATTAAAATTATAAATCAGTCCCGAATGATCGGGGCTGAAATCTTTTTGTTGAAAAGCGTTCATAAACCTAGACTTTTATGAACTGTCTCTGTAAAACGGAATCTAATGGTGTAAAGCTCCCGGCAGCATCTCAAGTTCCTTGCTTGTATGATGATGACCGTGTCTGTCATCCGTCAGATAATGATTATGATCATGCGAATGAGTAACGG
>JAILBD010000152.1 GCA_024681275.1 Erysipelotrichaceae bacterium | reverse complement strand
CCCATGCATACGAAGCTGAATGAAGTGCAGCAGGAAAAGATCGTCCATCTTCTGATGGCGTGGATCGATGAGGAGATGAAAGGAGAAGGGGAATGATAAGGAAGAAGATCCTGATCGTCATACTGAGCGTGTTTCTTTTGTCTCTTTCGGCTTGTTCAAAAAAGGATGAGGATATCGTCGGTGTCTATTATCCGGTATCCTGCACGGATGAAGAGGGAAATGAATATGAGCTCGAGGACGAGGAGCTTCACATCCTGCCGGACGGAAAGGGCTATTTCATCTTCCAGGACAACAAGTATGAATTGATGTGGACTTATATAGATGGCGTCTTCTCCTTTGAGGATTCCAGTCTGGATGAGTTCACCGGAACTTTCGCGGATGGGGTGATCAGCGGAAAATACTTCTTTGATTACCATTATGTGTTCAAGAAGAAAAAGTGAAAAGGCGAGGGAAGATCCCTCGCTTTTCTGATGTTCTGGTTTTATTGGGAATAAAAAAGAAGCCGAAGCTTCTATACGGTCAGTTCGCCGTTGATCATGATCGCTTTGCGGCCGGCGTAGATGCTCGGGTCGTTGGTCACGATGTCGAAGTGGCCGGCAGCTTCCTGTTGGCCACCGAGTCCGATGTTTCTGCCCATGCCGATGTGGAAGGTATGATAGGCGGATTCATCTTCGATGTAGGAGACACCTCTTGTTTTGGAGATGCGGTTGAGTCCGATACCCAGTTCGCCCGGTCTGAACATGTTGTCCGAATTGAAGGATCTGATGTAGTTCATCAGTTTTGTCGCGTCATTCCCTTCCGATTCGGCGAAGACGATCTTTCCTTTTTCGAATACGATCCTGACGGTGTGTTCGACCAGTCCGATGTATCCGAAGGAGGCATCCAGATAGAGGACGCCGTGGGTCTTGTCTTCGTTTGGAGCGACGAAGACTTCAAAGGAGGAGGATCCGATCAGGCCTTTCCTGGCCGCTTTGCCGTTGAAATAGCCGGGCGTTCGTCCTTCGATATCGAAGTACATGTCCGTTCCTTTTTTCGTCGTGATATGGACGGTCTTGCATTTTTTCAGGACATTGATGATGTTCCTGGCGTCGCGATAGGTGACGCGCGGATCCATCTGTATAAAGTCGTTTTCCAGTAACGACGTGCCATCGGAACAGGAGAGCGGCAGGGAAAGGAATCTGGCGCCTTTCTTCACAGCGGTGCGGATGGCGTTGGTGGTGATGAATGAGAAGTCGGTGGCACCGATGATGACGTCTTCCTTGGAGAAGATGCCGGTCATGTTTTCAATGATGTCGCCTTTCTGCACGAGCTGCGAATTCAGGATCGTGGTCTTCAGAGCGGCGTCTGCGCCGTATGCCCAGCGCTCGATCGCTTCCGCTTCCCGCAGATGCGTCTCGTCGGTGATGAAATGGATCTCTTCATCCTTGCGGACGTTGAGCCAGTCGTGTAAGATGATAGATACACCTTTGTCGATATTGATCATATGCTGATTTACCCTTCAGTATAAATGATACAATAATACCGGTGAATTGAAATGAAAAAGAGTCTTCCTAAATATGATTTTTCCAAACCGATCAAACTCCTGCAGTACAAGAGTCCGCGTTTTGATATCATCTTCTATTCGGCGATACTCAGCGCGCTGATGCTGGCGGTGCTGTATCTGGTCTTCATCCACGATGGCGTCTTCAAGATCGATTTCGTCCTGTGGAGGGTCCTGCTGTCCATCCCGCTGATCATGCTGGCATACTGGCTGAAGGAGCTTCTGGATGAACTGAGAGTCTATCCGGCAAAGCTGATGAAGAAGCACAGCTGGACTCTGAAGGAGCTCATGGAGATGACCGGCAAGGATCAGAAGGAGACGGAGCGGATCATGTCGCATGTCTTCGAATCCTGTTTCGTCGTTGATCATAAGAATATCAAAGAATGAACCTTCCGGATGGAAGGTTTTTTGATGCAGAAGGATCTGTGATATCGTTCTGGCAATAAAAAGTCTATTTTTGTAATTATTTTCAGAAATCTGTAATAATTTGCATGTATTTTTGATAAGGGTTATAATACTGAGTATTAAGGGGGAAAGTAATATTATGCTTATCAGATTGATTGGTGTAGCTATTGTTGTCGTCGGCTTGATCCTCAAGTTCGATACGATCGCAACAGTAGTCCTCGCCGGAATCGTCACCGGACTGGTTGGCGGCATGAGCATCATGGATATCCTGACTACTTTAGGTAATTCATTCGTTACTCAGAGAACTGCTACCCTGTTCGTTCTGACCTTACCTGCTATCGGTATCTGTGAAAGATTTGGTCTGAAGGAAAAAGCCATCGACTTCATCCGTTCGATCAAGTCCGCTACTGCCGGAAGAGTCATCATCGTTTATGAACTGATCAGAACTCTGGCTTCCGCATTCTCTATCAGATTGGGTGGTCACCCGCAGTTCGTGCGTCCAGTCGTCGTTCCGATGGCTGAAGGTGCTGCTGTCGCCAAGTATGGCGAGATCAACGAAGAGATGCAGGACATCATCAGAGGCGGTTCTGCAGGTGCAGAGAACTATGGTAACTTCTTCGCACAGAACTGCTTCATGGGTTCTTCGGGAACTCTGCTCATCGTTTCGACTTTAGTCGGTCTCGGCTATGAAGTCGATGCTCTGCAGATCGCCCGTTGGTCTATCCCGGTCGCTGTCGTATCTATCGTATTAGGTACTTTAAGGAACCTGTGGTTAGACAAACAGCTTGATGCTGCCAGCAAAGGAGGTAAGAAATAATGACGTTTGCTCAGATTTTAGGTGAATTCTTCTATTGCCTGATCGGTCTGGTCTTCATCCTTGTTGGTGTCAAGGCTTTAAAAGATGATGGCTGCAGCAAGAAAGTCACGACTGCCGCTTTCTGGTTCCTGCTTGCCTTCACATTCATCTGCGGTCCGTGGGTACCTAAATGGTTGGTCGGTGCTGCTATCGTCATCATGGCTTGCCTGACGGCGATCGGCGGTGTCGTGCAGACCAAGAACGACGTACCAGATCCAAAGACTGTCAGAGCGAATGCTGACAAGTTCGGTTACAAGATCTTCATTCCGGCTTTATGTATCGCTGTCGTTGCCGTTGTCGGTGCGACTTTAGGTTCAAAAGTTCCGGCTCTTTCATGGCTGACTGCCAACAACGCGATCGGTCTTTCCGGTATCGTTGCTTTATGCGCTGCGATCCTGCTGACGAAGTGCAGTCCGAAGTATGCCGCTGTTGATGGC
>JAILBD010000125.1 GCA_024681275.1 Erysipelotrichaceae bacterium | reverse complement strand
TCTCGTAAGTCCTGTAGAGTTCTTCGTTACGCTTCTCATATCTGCGGAATTCGACCGAAAGTTCTGACAGCAGCTGCTGTATCTCTTTCGCCTTTTCATCCTTCTTGACGCCTATATAGATCGATTTGATCGCTGTGATGTAAGCCATCAGTGTCGTCGGCGATACGATGTATACTTTTTTGCGATAAGAGAGATCGACGAGTTCATCAAAAGATGAATAGATCTCCGCAAAGACAGCTTCCGCAGGAACGAACATATAAGCGAGATCAGCGGTCACACCGGGAATGATGTATTTTTGTGAGATATCATCGATATGTTTTCGTACATCATCTCTGAATTTGCGACGATAGAGTTCCCTGCTTTTCTTATCCAGTCTCTGATCCAGCATGTGTCTGTAATTCTCAAGCGGAAATTTGGAATCGATGCACAAGATCCCTAATGCAGTCCCGGAGAAGATCACTGCATCGGCGATCGCATGATTTGGCAGTCGGTACTGTTTGGCATATCTTTCCGTGTTGTTTCCATAAGCAGCTTCCAAAAGAGAATAGAGTTCAACTTCGCCAAAAGAGCCTCTGGACTTTTTATCTGTCAGGATATCCTGAAGTGTGAGCACATCTTTTGAGAGTTCATTCAGATCCTTTTGCGCTTCATCGATCCTGATCATCTTCTCGTTGATCGTATTGAAAACTTCATTTGAAGCTTTGTGTGACTGAATGATATTGGAATTGACCCGTTCAGAAAAATCATTGAATTCGGAACTGATCGAAATGTTCAGATCAGAAAGGTCTTTATTCAGCTGTGCACGGATATCATAGATACTGCGGCTCAGCTCATTGTGCAGATCATTCGTCTTTCTGGAATTGATAAAGACCATCAGGATGACGATGATGATCGTCAATGCAAAAAGAGCTGCCATCAGTATCAGCAGTGTGTTCTGATCCATTTATTCTTCCTCGTTATTGAGATAGTCTTTGAAAAGCTGCATCCTTGAAAGAGATGTATCATCTTTTTCTCTGCTTAGGATGGACAAAAGAAAAACATATATCGCGTAAGCCGATATGAATATCAGTGTAACTAAAGAAAGGTAATCGGAGATATTCTTAAGCATCTTCTTCTCTTAACTTATTATACAATCTCTCGGCTGTATTGTGATTCAGAACAGTTTCCAGTTCATCCATGGTCAGATTCCGCAGATTGGAGATCGTCTTGAACTTACGCAGAAGCTTGACCCTGCTTTTCGGACCGAGACCGGGAATATCATCGAGCACAGACTTATACATCGACTTCTGTCTCAGCTTCTTATGATATGTGATCGCAAAACGGTGGACTTCATCCTGCATATTCGTCAGGAAAAAGAAGAGATTGGAATCCTTTTTGATATTGATGATCTCATAATCGGAACTCATCATATAGGAAGTGTTGTGGTGGTCGTCTTTCCCCAGACCGACGATCGTGATATCCATGTTCAATGAAGAAAGGATCTCTTTTGCAACATCGATCTGTATCCTGGCGCCATCAACGATCAGCAGATCAGGTCTTTCGAGGCCATCCTTCAAAACACGGAAATAACGCCTGTACAGCATCTCTCTCATCGAAGCAAGATCATCGGCCGAATCCTCTAGCTTGAACATGCGGTAATCTTTCTTTGAAGGCTTGAAATCCTTGTAGACGACCATGGCACCGACCGTATTCTGCCCGCCAGTATGTGAGTTATCGAAAAGCTCTATCGTACGGATGTTCTTATTGAAGATCCTTCGGAATTCCTCATCGAGCTGTTCATTGTATTCTTCCTTGTTCGTGATGATCTTTTTGTTCTGATTCAGCTGTTCGATGCAGTTGTTTCTGGCCTGCTTGAGCAACTGATATTTATAGCCTCTGGACACAGTTGCGCATTCATAGACTTCGCTCAGATAAGTCATCAGTTCCGGAGGCAGATACAGTTTTTTGGGTCTTTCATTGATCTCATAAAAACGATAGATATATGACGAGACGAAGTTTTCCGGATCTGAGACCAGATAGTCTATGAATTTATCTGAGGACAGGAGTCTTCCGTTTTTGACAAAAAGACCGCATATCGATATATAGCCATCTTCGACATAGTAATTGAAAACGTCAAAGGTCTCCCTGTTGTTTTTCTGTACATCCTGTCTCAGATTCGTCTGTCTGACATCTTCGATCAGATCACGGTAATAGGCGGCATTCTCAAAATCGAGTCTTTCGACTGCATCGTTCATCTTCCCTTTGAGTGAATCGATGATGTTCCTGTTATCGCCATCAAGAAAAGAGATGATCTCATCCTTGATCCTATCTGATTCCTCCTGAGGAACATCGATCTTGCAGTAGCCAGGACACTGTCCCAGATGATAATAAAGACAGAGTTCTTTCTTTAATGTCTCGCATTTTCTAGTCGGATACAGTTTGTTGATCAGTTCGACCATGTTCCTTGCGGCGCCCACATCAGGGAACGGACCGTATAATTTTCCTTTGTATCGTGATTTCTTTTTCTGTCTGACGACGCTGACATATGGCTCCTTGCAGTCTTTCAAAAGGATATATGGATAAGACTTGTCGTCTTTGAAAACGATATTGTACTTAGGATCATATTCCTTGATCAGGTTGTACTCCAGTATAAGTGCCTCTTTTTCTGATTTCGTTACGATGTAATCAAAATCATCGATGTTGGAAACGAGCTTGGTCGTCTTGTAGTCATGGGCACCTCTGAAATAGGAATTGACCCTATTGAAAAGATTGATCGCTTTACCGACATAGATGACCGTACCGTCTTTATCTTTATGCAGATAGACACCCGGCTTTTTGGGAAGTGTCGCCAGTTTTTCTTTCAGTCTGTTCATTTGAACTCCACGATCGTCACAGCACTTCCGCCATCATAATAATCGCCATCTTTGAATGACTTCACATAAGAAAGCTTCCCCAGTCTCTGGCGAAGTGCTTTTCTCAACTGGCCTGTACCGATCCCGTGTATCACCTTGACAGCTGTCATCCTCGCGGCATTAGCCTTATCAAGGTATTCCTCCATCAGGACCAGGCCATCCTCAACTCTCTGGCCGACGAGATTGATCTCAGAGGGAACTCTCTTGTATCTGACGCTGGTCACCTTCGTTTCCTGTTTCTTGACCTTCGGCATCAGAGTCAGATCGGAGATCTTCGTTCTGATCGTCAGACCACGCACATTGACAACGGCATTATCTTTATTGAGCGAAGTGATGACACCGATCTGTTCGTTGTCTTTGATGCGGACATTGTCACCGACTTTGAATTCGACCGTCTCCTCTTCGATCGTCACATTCTGGGAAAGATCAGCGATCTGCTCAACAGCTTCCTTGTTGATCACTTCTTTATTGGCTTCTTTTATGCTTTCAAGTTTTTCCAAAGCCTTTTCCTTGATCTCTGCGATATATTCATCCAGCTGTTTCAGATATTCGTTTTTCAGCTTTTCTTTTTCCTCTTCAAAAGATCTGATCTTTTCGTCATATTCTTTAATGAGAAGCTCGCTGCGTTTCTCTTTATCCAGCAGTTTTTCCTTGAGCTTCTCATTCTCCTGCAGCTGATTTGCCAGACGGTCCATCATTTCGTCCATCTGGGATTTGTTTTTTTCCAGATAATGTCTGGCATTGTCTATGATCGAAGCGTCAGCGAAGTATCGGGATGCGATCTCTATGGCGTTGGAAGAACCCACGGAATCCTCGTAGTAGTGGTAAGTAGGATTCAATGTTTTAAGATCAAAACCGACCGAAGACAGCAGGATCTGCTCATCTTCATAGGAATAATTCTTGATATCATCAAAATGTGTCGTGATGATGAACTTCGCGTCGATCTCCCTGATCTTATCCAGGATCGCAAGTGAGATGGCCTGCGCCTCTTTCGGATCTGTGCCGGAGATCAGTTCATCGATCAGGATCAGACATCTTTCATCTGCTTCGGAAAGGATGTGATCGATGTTTTTGATGTGTGCCGAAAAGGTCGAAAGCGAGTCCTCGATCGACTGATTGTCATCGATATCGACATAGATGTTCCTGTACAAAGGAACGGAAGCCTCGGAAGCGATGATCGGAATGCCTAGATAAGTCATCAGTATGGAAAGACCGATCGACTTCAGCGATACCGTTTTACCACCGGTATTGGAACCGGAAATGACGATGCCTCTGTACGGTTCATAAAGCCTGTATGTATTGGAAACGACCTTCTTTTCATCGATCAAGGGATGACAGAGATCATTGAAACAGAAATACAGATCATCTCTTAACGCAGGAAGGATCCCGTTGTGTCTGATGCCATACTGAGCCTTGGCAAAGATGACACAGAGATCCAGCAGTGATTCAAAATTGTGAAGATA
>JAILBD010000024.1 GCA_024681275.1 Erysipelotrichaceae bacterium | reverse complement strand
TGTGCTATCTTGTTGTTTCTGATCGCGTTGACCAGTGTCTTGACGATATAATCCTGTCCGACGACTTCGGAGAATTTTGCTGGTCTGTATGTTCTGTAAAGTACCTGGTATGCCATATTATCATTATAACTCATGATGTCTCTTAAATGATGAAAGGCACAAAAAGATCGGAAGAATCATCCTCCGATCTGTTTCATTACCCAGGTAATGACTATCGTTTGTTTTTAAAGAAATCTTTCAGGATCTGGGAACATTCCTCTTTCATGATGCCGCCTTTGATCTCGGGATAGTGGTTGAGATTTCTGATCCGTTTGAATCTGATGTTGGAGACCAGGGCACCGCCCTTCGGATCCTTGCATCCGTAGAAGATCCTGTCGATACGGGAATTGACGATCGCGCCGGTACACATCATACACGGTTCCAGTGTCACGTAAATGTCACACCCTTTCAGGTTCCAGTTTCCGAGTTTTCTGCAGGCTTTCTGTATGCATTCGATCTCCGCATGAAAAACAGCACAGTCTTTCTTCACCTTTTTGTTGTGCGCTTTAGCGATGATCTCACCGTTTTTCACGATGACGCAGCCGATCGGGACTTCATCCTCTTTGAATGCTTTTCTGGCTTCCTGATATGCCAGCATCATGTATTCGTTTCTCATAATAAAAATGGTACACACAAACGGAGGTTCGTATGGCTGCTTGCTTCCGCACCTGACCAAGTTAGTAACACGATTGTTGTACCATTTATATTTTAACTTATCTGTCCGTTTCTTTCAAATCCCCTTCGCCGCGATATCTGATCAGCAGATATGTCAGATCGGCAGCGCTGAGCAGCGGAAGGAACGACAGGGTCCTGTGGACCTTTGAATATCCTTTCTGTTTTATATGGAAGTACATATAGAAGGCTGATCCCAGACGGACAGAACCATTCACCGCAATTGCGATCAGAAGCATCGTCAATATGCCGTTGTCGAAATCCGATGCCAGGATCGCGAGGATCCCGAAGAACCAGATCGATGTGAGATAGAACGGAAGGAGTCCATAAGTCGTGAAGATCATGGAAAAGCGCAAGGTTTCCTGGTCTTCTTCTTTATTCAGACGGATCGCGCACACGATATTCAAGACCGCCAGGATCAGAACGCCTCCCACCATGACGAAAGGACCGGGGTCGACCTCTATGAAAAACAGACAGGCAAGAACAAGATAGATAAAGGTGCAGTACAGGATCGGGATCGCTTTTTTTATCTATTCCTCCAGGATGTGGCGGTCAAACTCGGTGAAGTCTCTGATCCGCTGTCTGATCTGCGGGATATCCGGGTTGTTCTCTTTTCTGATGACGACGATGTTCTCACAGCCCGCTTCCGCTGCTTTTCTGATCGATGCCGGGGAGTCATCAAAGATCAGACAGTCTTTGATGTCTGTATCCAGGCTTTTCGCCCCTTTTAGATACATATCCTTCTTATCGATGCAGATCCCATCATCATAGATGACCTTGTCCCTTTTGAACCACCTGCCCAGGTCCAGCAGCTCAAAATAGAAATCTACATTCACATCAAGGGATGCCGTACACATATTGATCGGGATATTCTTCTCTTTCAGATCGTTCAACAGTTCTTCCGCGCCAGGCATCATGCTGCTTCTGTTCAGCTCTTTGCAGATCTTCTGGTAGTATTCCGTCTCTTTCCGCAAAGCCCAATACATGATCTTCTCTTCTTCCAAAGGAAGGTCCAGCTCTTTGAACATCGCTTCCACAAGCGGATAGTTCCTCACTCCGATGAAAGCACCATAAAACCGATCTGCATCGATCTTTCCTTGTGACAGTTCGTTGATCGTCGCTTTCCAGGCGGCGGTGTTGATGTCGTCATCCTGGAAAAGCGTTCCGTTATAATCAAACAATACAGCTTTCATATTCTTTCCTTTTCTATTGTTTCACGTGAAACAATTTGCCTGTCCCGCCTTATTCTTCCGTTTTATACATGTCATACAGGTGATCCGTTCAGTGTCGGTGAATCCTTCCTGATATGAAAGATCATAGCAGGACTGCTCTGTCTGTTTACCTTCTATATATAAATATAAAACAAAAGGAATGTTTCACGTGAAACATTCCCTTCTCTTTATTTCCTGACGATCTTCTTCTGACCGCCCATGTATGGCTGCAGCGCTTCCGGAATATCAACTGAACCGTCTTCGTTGTAGTTGTTTTCCAGGAACGCGATCAGCATCCTTGGAGGTGCGACGACCGTGTTGTTCAGTGTGTGAGGCAGATAGTTGCCGTTCTGTCCTTTGACTCTGATCTTCAGTCTTCTGGATTGTGCATCGCCCAGATTTGAACATGAACAGACCTCAAAGTATTTCTGCTGTCTCGGAGACCACGCTTCAACGTCACAGGATTTGACTTTCAGGTCAGCCAGGTCGCCTGAGCAGCATTCCAGAGTTCTGACCGGAATGTTCAGGGACAGGAACAGATCGACGGAAAGCTTCCACATTTTGTTGTACCAATCCATGGATTCTTCCGGTTTACAGATGACGATCATCTCCTGTTTCTCAAACTGATGGATGCGGTAGACGCCTCTCTCCTCGATGCCGTGAGCACCGACTTCCTTACGGAAACAAGGTGAATATGAAGTAAGAGTCATCGGAAGCTTGCTTTCATCGTTGATCGTATCGATGAAACGTCCGATCATGGAGTGCTCGGATGTGCCGATCAGATAGAGGTCTTCCCCTTCGATCTTATACATCATGTTTTCCATTTCTTTGAAAGACATGACTCCGGTGACGACTTCCGAACGGATCATGAATGGAGGGACGCAGTATGTGAATCCTTTGTTCACCATGTAGTCGCGGGCATAGGCAAGGATCGCTGAATGCAGTCTGGCGATATCTCCTGTCAGATAATAGAAACCGTTGCCTGATGTCTTTCTGGCTGAATCCAGATCGATCCCTTCAAAACTTTCCATGATATCTGTGTGGTAAGGGATCTCGTAATCGAATGTTCTTTTGGTGCCGAACTGTTCGATCTCGACATTTTCCGAATCGTCTTTGCCGATAGGAACTGATGCGTCGATGATGTTAGGGATCACCAGCATCCTCTGTCTGATCTGTTCCTCCATCTCCGGTTCTTTACGTTCGCATTCTTCGATCTCTTCGCCGATCTTCTTAACGTCAGCTTTGACCTGTTCCGCTTCTTCCCTCTTACCCTGAGCCATGAGGGCACCGATCTGTTTGGATGCGGTATTGCGCTTGCTGCGAAGTTCATCGGCTCTCGTCCTCAAAACTCTGTACTCTTCATCCAGTGCCTTGACTTCATCCACCAGGACAAGTTTCTCATCCTGGAACTTCTTCCTGATGTTCTCTTTGACCAGTTCCGGATTTTCTCTGATTAATCTGATGTCGATCATAATTCCTCCTGAAAAATAAAAAGGTGATAAACAAGGGCGCAGATGCGCGGTACCACCTTTATTTGTCGCTCTGTCCTTTAACGCAGGAATACGTGTCTGATTGGGACAATGTTTAAGGTGGATTCAATGAATCTCAGCTGATAAGTTTCACCGACCCTTATCTCTCTGCAAGCTTCCATTCATCTACTTGTCCTTAACTTATACATAGAAATGATATCACAAAAATCAGGAATTGATCATCAAAAATATATTTCCTGGGATATAGAAAAGGCAGCGATCATTCTTCGCTGCCTTCTGTTTCTGTTTTTTCTTCCGATTCTTCGTTCTCTTCGCCATGACTCATGAGGCTGACTGCCGAGACGAATGTTCCTTCCTGAGGTTTGATCAGTCTGACGCCCTGTGTCGCACGTCCCATCGTTGAGACTTTCTCCAGGTGGATCCTGATGATGATCCCATCGTTGGTCATGATCAGACAGTCTTCATCACCGTTGACAGCTTTCAGAGCGACCAGATCACCGTTCTTTTCGTTGATATTGATCGTCTTGACGCCCTTCGCACCTCTGGAAGTCAGACGGTACTCTTCGACCGGAGTCTGCTTGCCGTATCCATTCTTGGAGACGACGAGGATCTTGGAACCTTCTGCGTCTGTGCACATGCCGATGACTTCCGAATCATCGACATTCATGCCTTTGACACCGGTCGCGTTACGACCCATGGCTCTGACGCCTCTTTCATCAAAGCGGACAGCCTTGCCGTTGGCGGCACCGATGATGATCTGGGAGTCTCCCAGCGTCGGTCTGACGGCGACCAGTTCGTCATCTTCTTTCAGAGAGATGGCGATCTTGCCGTTCTGTCTGATCGATTCAAATTCAGTTGCCGGTACCCTCTTGCAGAGTCCGTTCTTCGTGACGAAGAAGAGATAGCCTTTCACTTCCCATTCTCGGTTGATCGGTACCAGTGCCTTCACTTTCTCATCTTTATCGATATTGATGATGTTGATGACCGGTATGCCTTTCGCGTTCCGGGATGCTTCCGGAATGTTGAATCCTTTGATGCGGTAGACTTTTCCTTTGTTCGTGAATATCAGCAGGAAGTCGTGCGTCGACATCGTGATATTCTGATCCACGACATCGTCTTCGTTCAGGCTCATTCCTTTGACGCCGCGGCCGCCTCTGTTCTGCAGTCTGTAGGTGTCGATCGGAAGACGCTTGATGTAGCCGTTGTTGCTCAGAGAAATGATGACATCTTCCACCGGAATGAGGTCTTCATCTTCCATGGAAATATCGCCTTCAATGATTTCGGTGCGGCGCTTGTCACCATATTTGTTTTTGATCGCTGTCAATTCATCTTTGATGATCTGCACGACTCTCCAGTGATTGGCGAGGATATCCTTGAGATCCGCGATCTCGACATACAGTTCTTCCAGTTCGTTGACGATCTTTTCTCTGGACAGACCTGTCAGTCTTCTCAGCTGCATATCCAGGATGGCTTTGCCCTGGATGTCGTCGATGCCGAATTCCTGATTCAGTTTCATCAGAGCTTCATCATCATCTCTGGAACTGCGTATGATCTCAACGACACGGTCGATGTTGTCCAGAGCGATCTTCAATCCTTCCAAGAGGTGAGCACGCTTTTCATCTTCGTTCAGATCGAACTGCGTCCTTCTTCTTACGACATCGATCTGATGATCGATATAGTATTGAATGATCTCTTTCAGAGACAGCAACATCGGTCTGTTGTTGACCAGCACATTGTTGTTGATGCCGAAAGAGGATTGTACCGGTGTCAGTTTGTACAGCTGGTTGAGAACGACTTCCGGCTGGACGTCTTTTTTGAGTTCGATCTCTATCCTGATACCGTTACGGTCGTTGGAAAGGTCTTTGAGTTCAGAGATGCCGTCGATGATCTTTTCCTTTGCCAGCTGGTGGATCTTTTCAAACATCATCAGTTTGTTGACCAGATATGGGATCTCTTTGATGATGATCTTGTGTTTCCCCTGATGCATGTCTTCGATCTCAACTTTGGAACGCATGATGATCGATCCTCTGCCGGTCTCGTAAGCCTGACGGATACCGGAACGTCCGACGATGTAACCGCCGGTCGGGAAGTCCGGTCCCGGGATCTTGTCCATCAATTCAACGGTCGTGATGTCCGGGTTGTCCATGACGGCGATGATGCCGTCTATCGTTTCACCCAGGTTGTGCGTCGGCATGTTGGTCGCCATACCGACAGCGATACCCATCGATCCATTGACCAAGAGGTTCGGGAATCTGCTCGGCAAAACGACAGGCTCTCTGTGTCTGGCGTCGTAGTTGTCACGCCAGTCGACAGTTTCTTTTTTGATATCCTGTAATAATTCCAGGGAAATTTTAGACATGCGGGCTTCGGTGTAACGCATGGCGGCTGCGCCGTCTCCATCGAGGGAACCGAAGTTTCCGTGACCATCTACAAGAGGATAGCGGTAAGAGAACGGCTGTGCCATTCTGACCATCGTCTCATAGATCGCTGTGTCGCCGTGCGGGTGGTATTTACCCATGACTTCACCAACGATGTTGGCCGACTTGACATGCGGTTTATCCGGAAGGAAGCCGGCGTCATACATCGCCCAAAGCACTCTTCTGTGGACCGGTTTCATGCCATCCCTCACATCAGGGAGAGCTCTGTCGATGATGACAGACATTGAATAACTTAAGAAGTCTTCTCTCATTTCTGAAGAGATATTGACTTCTTTCATATTTCCATGATTGAAAAATCTGTTATCTAATTCTTCCATGAGCTTTCTCCTTAAATATCAAGGTTCTTGACGAAATGGGCATTTTCAATAATGAAGTTCTTTCTCGGTTCAACTTCATCACCCATCAGCATAGAGAAGACGGAGTCTGCGTCGATCGCATCTTCGATCGTGACTCTCTTCAATGTTCTGTGTTCAGGATCCAGTGTCGTCTCCCAAAGCTGGCTCGGATCCATCTCACCGAGTCCCTTGTAACGCTGCACGTCGTACTTCTCGTCGCCGAAATCGCGTTTTGCCAGTTCCAGTTCTTCGTCAGAGTAGCAGTATCTGAGTGTCCGCTGTCCTTTATACAGTTTATATAGAGGCGGCATGGCCAGGTAGACATATCCGCCTTCGATCAGCGGTTTGAAGAATCTGTACAGGAATGTCAGCATCAGTGTAGAGATGTGCTGGCCGTCGACATCGGCATCGGTCATGATGACGATCTTGTGGTAACGGAGTTTTGAGATGTCGATCTCATCCCCGAAACCGCAACCGAATGCCTGTATCATCATCCTGATCTCAGCGTTATCAAAGATCTTATGGACTCTGGCCTTTTCCACGTTCAGAATCTTGCCTCTCAAAGGCAGGACAGCCTGGAAGTTGGAATCCCTTCCCTGCTGAGCGGAACCGCCGGCGGAATTACCCTCGACGATGTAGATCTCGCAGATCGAAGCGTCTCTGGAGGCGCAGTCTTTCAATTTGGTCGGCAGATTTCCGGAGCCAAAGTCATCCTTTCGACGGACATTCTCTCTCGCTTTCTGAGCAGCCAGACGCGCTTCAGAAGCGGATTTCGCTTTCTCGATGATGATCTTTGCGACATCCGGATTTTCCAGAAGGAACCTCTTGAGGAAGTCGCCGAAGATCTTGTTGACGACCGGTCTGACTTCCGCATTTCCCAGTTTTCCTTTTGTCTGTCCTTCGTACTGAGGATCCGGATGCTTGACCGAGATGATCGCTGTCAGACCTTCCTTAAGGTCGTCGTTGGTCAGGTTTGGTTCATCCTTTTTGATCATATTGTTGTCGCGGGCATAGGCATTGATGACTCTCGACAGAGTCTGCCTGAATCCATCCATATGCATGCCGCCATCCGGTGTGAAGATGTTGTTACAGAAAGAATAGACTTTCTCAGTGTAGTTCGTATTGTATCTGAGGGATACTTCCACAGCTATGGAAGTGTTGTCATCGAAACCGTCGCAGTAGAGGACATCTTCAAAAAGTCTGGTCTCTCCGCTGTCCAGAAATTCAACATATTCCCTGATACCACCTTCATAGCAAAAGGAATGTGATCCTTTATGTTCATCTTCTTTGTTCCAATTGAAGATGAGATTGATGCCTTTGTTCAGGAATGCCATCTGGCGGATCCTGTCGAAAAGGACTTTATAGTCGTAGATCGTTCCTTCTTTAAAGATCTCCGCATCCGCCTTGAAACGGACGGTCGATCCTCTTTCACTGAGTTCACAGGTACCGATCTGTTTTAATGGCTCGTCCACCTTTCCGCCGTCTTTGAAGCGTATGAAATAAACTTTTCCATCTTTATGTATCGTGACTTCAAGCCATTCTGATAAGGCGTTGACAACAGAGGCTCCGACACCATGCAGACCACCGGACACCTTATAGGCACCGCCGCCGAATTTGCCGCCGGCATGAAGCACGGTGAAGATCGTTTCCACAGTGGAAACGCCGGTCTTTGGATGGATCTCTGTCGGCATGCCGCGTCCGTCATCTTTGACGGTGACGACATCCTGGTCATCGACGCTGACTTCGATCTTCGTCGCGTATCCGGCCAGAGCTTCATCCACGGAGTTGTCGATTATTTCCCAGACGAGGTGATGCAGACCGGTCGATGAAGTCGTGCCGATGTACATGCCTGGTCTTTTCCTGACTGCTTCAAGTCCTTCCAGGACCTGTATATCTTCAGAAGTATAGTTGTCATGTTGAATACTTGTATTAGACATCTCATTCCTCCTTTAATTCGATCAGTTTGTATGGTTTTTTGATATCAAGGTTTCTGATATCGGTATTTGTGATGATGATCTGCGTGTCATCAGGGATGATATTCAGAAGTCTTTCCTGATTATCCTTGTCCAGTTCGGAAAGGATGTCATCCAGAAGCACGATCGGTGTCTCCTTCGTCGCATATTGGATGTATTTCATCAATGCGAATTTGAATGCGATCAGGACCATCCTTTTTTGTCCCTGCGATGCGATGGTGTTCAGTTCGTAGCCATCCATGTAGAAACTGTAGTCATCATGATGAGGACCGTAGGTCGTGTAGTGATAGTAATCATCTTTCTCTTTGGATCGTTCTATCATCTCATTGACATCTTCGATCTCGCTGCATTTCTTGTAGACGACTTCTATCTTTGATTCTTTGTCCGAGATCAGAGAATAAATGTCAGAGATGTACTCATTGATGACCGCAAAGAAATTCTCTCTTTCCTGAATGATGATCTTGATCAGCGGAGACATGGATTCATTGATCACACTCAGAAGAAGTTCATCCTTTTCCAGTTCTTTCAGTAGTTTGTTTTTGTCTTTCAGGAGTGAATTGTATCTTAAAAGTGCCTGGATGTAAGAACGGGATACTTTAGAGATCTCGATATCCAGGAGTTTTCTTCTTTCACTTGGTGATTGGGTGAATAGTTCCAGATCGGAAGGCTTGAACAGAATAGCGTTGACTTTGCCGATGAATTCAGATGTTTTTCTGATCAGATCCCCGTCGATATAAAGGGATTTGTTCTTTTTGTTGATGACGACTTTATATTCCTTGTTTTCGGTATTCAGGGTGATCCTGGCGAATTCCGCACCTTTTCTGATCAGATCACTGTCATTGGAACTGCGGTATGACTTGGTGTTGGAAACGACGATGATGCTTTCCAGGATATTCGTCTTGCCGGTACCATTCTTTCCGATGATGATATTCAGCTGCGGATCAAAATCAAAAAACGCCCGGCGGTAGTTGCGGAAATCATTGACCCGGATCGTCTTTACCGGCATATCTCATAGACCTTTCCGGCGATCTCAACGATATCCCCTTCATAAAGTTTGCGTCCGCGGCGCTGATCTTCTTCTTTATTGATGATCACTTTGTTCTCTCTGAGGAAAAACTTCGCTTCTCCGCCGGAAGCAATGATATCGGCGAGTTTCAGGAACTGTCCCAGTGTCACATATTCATCTTTGATCTTTACTTTTTTCAGAATGGCCATATTCTATTAAATTATAGCATTTTTGGGCTTTTTTTGCCATTTTTAAGGCTGATCAAAAAGTGTGATATACACCTAATAAAAAAATAAATCCGTCGTATAACGGATCTATTTAGGCTTATTTTTGATTTTTGAATTTTATCGGTACGTCCTGACCGGTGAGATCAGCTGGATCAGAGACTCATCATCTTCCTTCTTGACGACCATCGGTTTGAGCTCACCGCTGAAATTGATCGTGACGACAACACAATCGACCGCTTTCAAAGCATCCTGCAGATATTTGCCTGAACAGGAGATCTCCAATGGAGAACCGTCATAGGAAATGACGTTGATCCTTTCAAAAGATGAAAGCATCGCCTGGTTGGTGGAAGTGAGCTCGATCTTCTCGGAATCGATGCTCATTTTGATCGTGTTCTTTCCATCCGCCTTGATGAAAGAGGTACGATCGACCGCCCTGCTTAGTTCTCTGGCTGACACGGTCAGCTTCTGTGAGAATGAAGAAGGGATCAGTCTTGCCGTATCAGGGAATTCGTCATCCAGAAGCCTGGTCTGAATGATGGAATCGCCGAAAACGAAAGAGATCTTCTGGTTGTCGATCGAGACCAGTACCTCTTCTTCATTCACGAAAGAATGGCAGATCTCATTCAGATATTTGGAAGGAACAGTGATGTTGAATTCAAGGTCCGTGTCCAGACTGATCGTTTTGGATGCCAGACGATAGGAATCAGTCGCGTTCGCATGCAGCTTCCCGCCATAAGCTTTCAGATTGACACCGGTCAGTACCGGTCTGGTCTCTTTGTCTGAACATGCAAAGGAAGTCTGATCGATCAGTTCTCCGAAAGCGGCTGTCTTCATTTTGAAGGTCTGATTCTCTCTGATATCAAAATTGATAGCCGGATATTCGAAAGCTTCCATACCATTGACTTTGAATTCGGAATTGCCGCCATAAATCTTGACCAATGTGCCATCGATCGTTTCCACATTGATGAAATCGCTGTCGATCTTTCTGACGATCTCAAGGATGTATCTCGCTTCAAGGACCAGCTCTCCCTGTTCTTCTATGACAAGAGCGTTCTTATCATTGTTTTTAATGATGGTCTTGATGGATATGTTTGAATCAGAGGATATCAGTTCCAGTTCATCCGCCCGCGCAGCCATCCTGATGCCGGAAAGAGATGGCAGAGGTGTTGTTGAAGAGATGGCTCTTGATGAAAGAGATAAAGCATCCAGGAATTCTTTCTTTGAGATCTTGAAATTCATGACACGGCTCCTTTATATTCTTTTCTTAGATATAATCATTATAATCTTGTGGAAAAGTGTGGAAAACTCTTGAAAAACGTTTATTTATACTTCAATTTTATCATTTTTACTGTTGAAACAGATGTTCGATTACTTGATACGGCTTTCGATCTCATTGATCGCTTTGAGATAAAGAGGATCGGTCTTGATCTTCTTTTCAACACTGGCGATCGAACTCATCACTGTGGAATGGTCTCTGCCGCCGAACTCCCTGCCAATATCATCATATGTTGCATCCAGCAGCTTCCGGCACAGATACATCGCGATCTGACGGGCATTCGAGATGTTCTTGGTACGGTTGGCGGATGTGATCTGTTGTTTGGTGAGGTTGTAGTAATCACATACCGCCTTACGTACCGTTGAAATAGCTAATTCATTCTTGTTGTCCTTGATCTGATCTTTGAAGGCATCGATCGCTAGTTTAAGGGTGATGCGATTGCCGTTCTCCGGATTTGGGAACATTGCAGAATAGAACAACAATCTATTGACCGCTCCTTCCAGACTTCTGACGTCCTGGGAGAAGTTTGTTGCGAGATAATTGAAGACCTCATCATCGATATCATCTATGGAAGATTTGTTGTAACCCGGGTAATTGGTGATCTTCATTTTCAGGATATTGATGGAAGTATCGTATTCCGGTGCCTCGATATTGACGTTGAGACCCTGATTGAAACGGGAGATCAGACGATCTGAAAGGCCTCTGATCTCACCGGGTGTGCGATCGGAAGTGATACAGATCTGTTTGCGGTTGTTGATCAGTTCGTTATATATGGTGAAGAAAGTCTCATTCGTCTTATCTTTTCCGGCGATATTCTGGATATCATCGATCAGAAGAAGATCCAGATTCTGAAAATCTTTCTTCAGATCATCGAAACGGTTTTCCAAAGATGCTTTTTTGACAGCATCAACAAATTCAAGACCGCTCACAAAACCGATCTTTTTATCCGGATAAAGTGATTTGACGTGATTGCCGATCGCATTGAGAAGATGTGTTTTTCCAAGTCCCGGATTTCCATATATAAATAAAGGATTGAAGACGATGCCAAGATTTGATGCGCAAGTCATTGCTGCGACCTGAGCCTGGGCGTTTGAACGTCCGACGACAAAATCGGCAAAAGTCTGTTTCGGATCGACTTTTCGCAGTAAAAAATCACTGTTGATACTGAATTTAGGGACCTTGTTCCTGTCAATATCATCCTGCTGTACCAGTTTGACAGAGACTTTTTTGCCTAAAACCTCTTCCAGACAATCTTCGATCAGATTGATATGATCAGACATGATCGCATAATTAATAAAAGCCGGAACAGTCACTAAAGCTTCTTTGTCATCCAAAGATATGAGTTTGGAATCAAAATAAGGTTGTACACTTTCAGCGATTTGTCCGGATTCAGCAATATATGTCAAGGTCTGCGACCATTTGTCATTCAAATAAAAATCTAAAGTCGTCATTGCGAAGTCCTGATAAAAGGTAACAACATCTTAACATGATTTTTCCACAATTTTAAGTCACAAAAAGGAGCAGTTTTCCACAATCCACAAGACAGTAAAACCAGAAATGGCTTGATTACGGTGTTTTAACAAGTTTTCCACATTTTTCCACATTTTGTTTTTTGTGGAGAAAATGTTAAAACTTTTTCAACAAAGATCCCCACTGTTGAAAAATGTTGAATTTTGCTTGCTTTCAACAACCCTGTCTTTAAAATTAAAACATAGAAAAACCCTTATTTTAAAGGATTTCTGATATTTTTCCACTTTTCAACACAATGTGGAAAACTATTCTTTGTTGATGTTTGAAATCAAAAATGGTACTATCTCGTATCGATTCATGATGGAATATGAAAATAAATAAAGTTTTCAACAATCCGAAACAGCTTTTCCTATTATAATAAAGATATGAAAAAGATCCACAACTGTATATTGACGAACATCTGTCTCGTCTATAAGGATGATCAGATCCTTGTGGTCGACCGCAAGAAAAAGGACTGGCCGGGACTGACTTTTCCAGGAGGACACATAGAAGAAAATGAGGATTTCAATGCCTCTGTCATCCGGGAGGTCAGAGAAGAGACCGGACTCACGATCCGCAAGCCGATCCTGTGCGGGATCGAGGAATTCAAGACGAAGGAAGAAGACAGGTACCTGATGTTTTACTACAAGACAGACAAGTTCTCCGGGAAACTGCGCTCTTCCGAAGAAGGAGAAGTCTTCTGGATCAATAAAAACGATCTGGATAAATACAAACTGTCCCTGGACCTCAAAAGGATCTATAAAGTGATGACTTCTGAGGATCTCAGTGAGATCATCTATTACGAAAAAGATGGAAAATGGAGATCGAAGATCGTGTAGAAAAAGAGGAGATCAATTCCTGATATCTCCTCTTTCTTTTAGTTCATTTACGATCTTTTTATATCTCTCTTCATCCAGTTCGAATTTTTTGACATAGACGAAATATCCTATGGCGATCAGTATCAGCGGCAGGATCAGCATGGAAGCCTTGAATATGAGTTTTCCTGTGCTGTCGATCGCTTCAGCAGCGACGTCCCCCTGCTTGATACCGGTCAGGATCAGTGTCAGGGAAACGATACCGGTCGCGAAGGCACCGCCGATCTTGTTGATCAAAGGCTGGATGGAGAACGTGATGGAATCGTTCCTCTTTCCCAGTTTCCATTGACCGTACTCGATCGTGTCCGCCAGGAACATCAGCATGAGCAGCTGAATGAAGGCTTCACCGATGAAGATGATGACAGCCGCGATCGCGATCAGCAGCAGCGAGTGGTCCGCAAAGAAGAAAATGAAGTAGCCAATGACGACGATCGCAGTGGAGATGCCATACAGCGTCTTTCTTGTGAAGTTTTTGGAGACGAACGGAAAGATGACCAAAGCCGCCAGCTGCGCCACACCACAGGCTGCAGCCAGGATGGCATACTTGTCGATGTCGCCAAAGATGTACTGCATATAATACAAGGCAAAACTGGTCGTGGAGACATATCCGACTGTGAACAGAGCCATGGACAGAGTCACCCACATCAGCTGATCGTTTCTGAACAGGACAGAGAACATGTCCTTAAGGGATGTCTTTTCTTCTTCAACGAACTGTTCCTTGTTTTCTTTGACACCGATCACAGTGAAGAGCTGGAAGAAGATCATCATGGCGCTGCAGATCACGGCCAGCAGGAAGTATCCCTTCTTCCCGCCGCCGAGCATGGTGGTAAATGTTGGATAGCCGATCATCACGATGAACATGCCGACATTCGCGCAGATCCTGGCGAAGGCGCCGATGTTTTCCCTTTCTTTCTGATCGAGGGAAAGTGAAGTCATCATAGACCAGTAGGCGATGTCGTTGATGCCGTAAGTGATGTCCCAAAGCAGGTAGGCGGCGCCGAATATGAGAACGAAACAAAGATCGGTGAAACCGAAGTCGGCAAACATGATCAGATAAAAGACCACAGCCAGTAGACAGCCTATCAGCATAGGCGGTTTATACTTGCCCCATGGCGAACGGACGTTGTCGATGATCAGACCGGTGATCGGGTCGTTCAGGGCGTCGAAGACTCTCAGGATCGTCAGGACCAGCGAGACCATGGCGAAAGTTGAAAGAGGCAGTTCGAGGATGTTGGATAGGAAGTAGATGATGGCATTGGATTCGAAAGCATAGAACATGTCTCTGCCGATCGTGCCCAATCCAAAGAAATACTTGTTCTTCTTTTCCTGACTCATTTTCTATTTTCCTTTCTTTTCTCTGATCTCATACATATCGGAACCGTAATCCAGAGGGATCCTGATATCTTTGTTGTAGCCGCTTCCCAGGAAGAGCGGATTCAGACAGACCCCCTCTTTCAAAGCGGAACCGGAAGCGCTGTATTCCTGGAAGGAGGCTTCCAGTCCTTTGAGCTTACTGATGGTGTCCATCAGTTTGCCTTCGCTGTTGATCTTGACCGGCGTGATGAAGTTGACCAGATTGCCAAACATCTTCAGATTGTGCAGATATGGTTTGGACTCGATCTGATAGATCTCTTCCTCATTCAGACCGTATGCGCAGAGTTTATCGTAAGTCGGAACGGCATTGACGATCCTTCTGAATTTGGAAACGATCGCTTCCTCTTCACCCAGGACCTCGAACATCTCATATTTCTCTTCCTTGTCAAAGCGATAGAAGGTGCCATACTGGAAAGTCTGTCTGTGCTTCTTGTAGTATTCGATCTGTCTGACGATCTCCGCTTTGTCCAAAGGAGAAAGCAGGCTCAGGTCGAGTTCATAGCCAAGACAGCCGTAAGCCGAAATGTTGAAACGGGTCTCCAGAGG